>DATDVI010000059.1:0-12431 GCA_035290125.1 Candidatus Anderseniibacteriota bacterium | reverse complement strand
TGAGTCTGAGCGCTCCCGCCACCACGGCCGCCAAAATCTCTCCTGGGGAAATCCGTTCAATGCTTTGCCCCAGCTCTTCTAAATTAGCCATCCGGGCCCCGGAAGTGGAGAGAGCAGCCACATCGAGCACCATTTCATCTTTCGCGGCCGCCGCCGCTGTCGGTGGTGCGTAGCGAGCGAGCGCCGTCACCAGGCTGCGCCGCGAAATAACAAAGAGCTGGGGAGTAACACCCGCTTTGACCTGCCACTCCGCCAGCCACGCCGCAAAATCGTCGCGCGCCGGATTCACCACGCCCAGTCGCACATCGCGCCCGCGTTTGTAAAAAATAACGGCGCCTACCTGGGCAGCAACCTCGCGGGGCACCAGCGCCAGTGCCTCACTCTCCAGTGGCCATGACGTTAAACTCACATACGGTAAGCGCAGCATGCGAGCACGATGCTGCGCCAAACGCTCCTCCTGATCCCGCCCCAGGGCTGCGAGGCGGGCGTTAACTTCTTCCCGCACGTCATCCGCTGGCATGCTACCACTATACCACGCTAGGCCAGCAGAATCGCCCGGCCAATCTCTCGAAGCATCACCTCATCGTGGACAACGACTGCACGCGGCACCACATCACCCGACCGGCGAGGCTGCTCCTCACGACGCACCAACGCCGCTTCAATCAATTGATACGTGTGTTCTGGCTCCTGAAAACGAACCCACTCCTGGCCAGGCACCAGGTCAACCATCACCCCAGCGTTGCTTGCTACCACTGCATCTACCCCGCGGCCCAAGTACGACTCATAAACCCGGACAAAGTCCTCGCCCAGCCAGCCGCTGGTTTGCTGAGGGGTGGTGAGCAGCGTCATAACCACGATGAGCTTGGCAGCACTGTTTCTGCGCACCGCTTCCTGAAGCGCCGGCAGCGCCAGGGTAGGAAGAATAGTCCCGTACGTGTGTCCCGGCGCAACAATAATGTGGGTTGCCCCCATCAGCACTTCTGCTGCACGAGCATTGAGCGGCACATCTCCCTCGACAAATTGCACCCGGACATCCCCCGCCCGCCAGCGTGGGTCGGCCTGCAAATTAACGTTATGGGAAATAAAGTGTTGGCCTTGGCCGAGCAATCGCTTCTCGCCGCCGAACGTAATCACCACTTGCACCGTCAGCGGCTCACCGGTTACCGGCACCGCCCCGGCCGCCTTGGGAATCTGGAGAATACGAGCCATCATCGCAATGCCCGCATCCAGATCGCTCGTCAGCGTCAGCGAAGTCAGGAAAATGTTGCGCAGCGTATGGCCTGCAAAGTCACCGCTTGCAAACCGGTAATCCAGCGCGGCCAGCAGCTGCTCGCCGCGCCGGTCCCCGTGAAAGCCCGACAGCGCCACGAGGCACCGCGTCAGGTCTCCCATTGCCGAGACATGATACTGCGCGCGCAGCCTGCCGGTAGACCCCCCGTCATCGGCGTTCAGAACCAGCGCATGCAGTGACGCCAGCTCCCCGCCCGCAAGCAGCGGCGCGAGCGCGCGAAGCAGCCGCGAGGTCCCGTTCCCGCCGCCCAAAATAACCACTCGTGGTTTGTCACCCGCCGCGCGACTCATGTGGCAGCCAGCCTACCCTAAAAAGGCTTGAGAATCCAGTCGAACAAGACGAAGAAGTCAAGTCCGGCTTGTCGGCCGAAGCCTCCCCACGGCCCTGAGCTCGGGGTCGAAGGGTGGCGTAGGCCAGTGGCAGGAAAGCTCGTTAACCCCGCCACTCGGCCGAGCCGTACGTCTTCCTGAAAACGCGGCAACAACCGGTAGCCAGTGCTCGTTCTGGAAACCACCCCCGTAATTGTCACATCAACTCCCGTGGTCATCTTGGGCTTAGCAATGTGAGTCGATTCTTGAATAACCACTTTCACCGTTCCGCTGCCATCATCAACATAAAACGTATCTCCACTTGTCTCCGTAACACTCCCCTCAATAATAACCAACGACCCCTCCAGCGCTTCAGTAATCTCACCGGTCTTCACCTGATGAGGCACCGGCGGCTCCCCCGACCCCACAGCCGCAATATCTTCCACCCGCGCCAGCTTTAAACGATACTCTCCCAGTGAGGTCGCCAACTCGCCTTGCACCCGAACCGTATCGCCGAGCTTGAGCGCCGGCCAATCTTCATCGTAGAAATACACCTGAATACCGCTCCCCGCCAAGTACAAAGTCTTTTCACTGAGCACTCCGGGTGGCGCACTAACCACTCCCGTCGTTTCAATCAGTGTCCCCAGCTCTTCATGGCGCACATCCGCCAGCTTAACCACTACCGCCGCTGCTCCGGCCACCCGGCCGGCGGCAGCATCCGCCGTTGCCTCATCACGCTCTTCCTCTTCTTCGCTTTCACTAGCCTGCGTAATAACATTTGCCGCACCGGGAGTAATCGTTGTGCTCAGTGTATAGCTCGCCTCACTGAGTCGATTATACGACAAGCCCTCGGCTACACTCACGGCGTACGTAAACGATGATTTCACATGATCAGTCGGGTCCAACAGGCGAACGGTATCGCCATCATTATTGAGAGCAATCCCTGTCTCTGCTCGCCCAAAAGATTTATGACTCCCCGCTCCCAGACTCACACCAACGGGAATCGTATATGGGCTACTGCCCCCTGCCGCATCAGCCAGCTGCCAGCCACTAAGATCTACTGAGCCACTGCCAGTATTTTTGAGTTCAATAAATTCACCGGCGGTGTCGGTGCCAATCGGGTTAGGTAACAATTCATTAATAACGACGTAGTCCGAATACACCGGCGCTGTCACACTGAGCTGCAGTTCACGCTCATCCTCGAGTGCACCGTCCGAAACAGTCACCGCAACGGTATACGTCCCGGCCGAACTAAACGTATGCGTTACCTCAGCACCACTGGCCAATGCCCCATCGCCAAAGGACCAGCTAAAGTTCAGCACCCCGCCCTCCGCGTCGCTTGAATCTTCCGCGGAGAACATAAGCGAGACCCCAACAAGTGCACTGGTCGGGCCCGTAAGTTCCGCCTCGGGTGGGCCGTTAACCGCCGGTTCGCTGTTACGAGCTCTCGGCGTACCCGCGCGACCACCGCCGGTACCCGTTGATGTATACCAGCTGTCAGGTGCCGTACCGCTATCCGCTGCGGGAGAACGCTCCATTGCTATCCCGGCTGTTGTATTTTCGCCTGCCCACCACGCTCCGAGCTGATTCGCCTGGTCAACGACGACTCCCCCCGCATCGCGTAGTATCACGAACTCACCAGTATTAAGCAGCGTCAACGCGCCTGCCAGCGCATCTGCCACCACCTCGGTAGCTGCCTCATTCTTTTCCAGCAAAAAGTAGGCGCCGGCGGCGATGGCGTCATCATCCGCAAATGTAACAATCGCTTTTTCTTCCCCGCCGGGTGCTTGGCGCCTTAGTGTCCACTCAGACAATAAAATGTCATCAGCCGTCGTGTTGTATAACTCAAGATATTCTGTCCCGTCCCACATAATCTCGTTGATCACTACCGTTGGTGTCGCTGCCGATGCGAGCAACGGTAACCCGAGCAAGAAAAAAGCAGCCAGCCCAAAAGCTGCTGTCATTCGCAAACCAACCACGAGGCTCACCTGCCAATATGTCCCCTCCATGATATTTGTTTGGGTGTTTGTTTTTGGCTTAAGGCCGGTTTAAATATACCACAAGGCCTGCTTGCAGTGAGCTTGTCGGACTGTGGATAACTATTCGACGTCTTGTAGCTCCTGCAGGTACCGCACCCCGACCCAGACGGAAAAAATTCCCACGACACTAATAATAAGGCCACTCCCGGGCCACCCCAGCATAAGCCACAGCAGCGCTGATCCCTGCAGAAGTGACGCTACCCGACCCAGTAACCCGAGCCCTTGAAATACAGCACCCTCAGCTCCCCGCCGCACGACCGTGGGGATCACTATGACATCTTTCGTAATCAAAAAGAGTGAGCCTAGCGGCACCACATTCAAAACGATAAGCACAAACAAACCACACACCAAGACCAAGCGATCCACCGCTTTATCAAAAACGTAACCAAACACCGTTTCCTGCTGCAAAGCTCGAGCCGCCAGACCGTCCACTGCATCCAAGCCCCAAGCTAATAAAAACATGCTTGCCGCTGGTACTATGTTTCCCTGATGAGCAAACCAAATAAACAGGGCGAAAGGCAGTAGGCGAAAACCAGTAACGAGGTTCGCTACGGTCACACGAGCTTACCTTGTCCGTCCGCCGCGCCAAGATGCGCACGGCCTGCGTCTGTCACCACTCGCCCTCGCGGCGTGCGCTGCAAAAATCCACACTGGAGCAAAAACGGCTCTACCACTTCTTCGAGCGTCCGCATCTCCTCAGCCGTCACGGCCGCCAGCGTCTGCAAGCCCACCGGGCCACCATCAAACTGCTCAATCATGATCGCCAGCACCCGTCGATCAATCTCATCAAGCCCCCTACTATCAACCGCTAGCAGCTGCAGCGATTCTTCCACCACCGCCTGATTCACCGCCGTTACCCCGCGCACCTGAGCGTAATCGCGAATGCGTTTCAGAAGGCGATTGGCAATCCGCGGCGTTCGGCGGCTGCGCCGCGCTATTTCATCGAGCGCCACCTCCTCAATCGAGAGCTTGAGCAACTGCGCCGAGCGCCTGAGAATCTGGGCCATATCAGACTCCTCGTAAAAATTCAGCCGGTAGGTCATTCCAAAACGATCGCGCAAGGGTGAGCTCAGCATACCGACACGCGTGGTCGCTCCCACTAACGTAAACGGGGGTAAATCGAGCTTCAGTGTTCGCGCCGCCGGCCCCTGCCCAACCACCAAGTCCAACGAGAAATCCTCGAGCGCCGGGTACAGCACTTCTTCAATTTGCCGCTGCAAGCGATGAATTTCATCGATAAACAGCACGTCGCCCGGCTGTAAATTAGTAAGTACTCCCGCCAGATCAGCCACTCGTGTTAGGGCCGGCCCGGCCGTGACCCGCAAGTTTGCTTTCAGCTCGCGCGCAATGATGTGCGCCAAGCTTGTTTTACCCAGCCCCGGCGGCCCTGCCAGCAGCACGTGCTCAAGCGCCTCGCTGCGCTCGGCTGCGGCGGCCAGAAAAATACTCAGTGACTCTTTCAGCTTCTGCTGACCCACAAATTCTTTCAGCGTACGCGGGCGTAAGCGGGAATCCAGTGTCGTATCACCCGGCTCGCGCGTGGCCACCACCACCGACGTTTTTGCCTCTTCAATCGCCATCAGAGATATACTATACTCTGATTGTTCGCTGGTTTCACCTTGAATTATTATTTCGCCCGATCGTTTGCCACACGTCCTGAGCAAAAGCCTGCCGCCACATCAGTTTAAGCGGCTCTCCGATTTCTTTGCTGATATGGCCCAAGTAAGCCTGGCCTCCGTGGCGGTGCCATTTCTCATTGACGAATTCAATCTTTTGCGTGCATCCTTGGGTATATGGTTCGCTATATTCTTCTACATAATTAGTTTTCTCGCCAACAAACACGCACTATGACTTTTGATATCTTCTACGTTGCCTTGGGCCTGCTGGCCGTTGCTTCTGCCATTGTCTTGCACGCCGTTTGGCCCCGCGACACCCACCGAAAAAGCGAACGTCGGTAGTAGCATAAAAGATAGTAATCATCCAACGTTCGCTGATCTCAACGCCCGAATCAACATCGGGGCAGGATTAGCCTTAGTAGCCCTCGTTCTCCTCCTTATTCTCTATCAGCTCACCCGCTAAGCGAAAGTCCTGAGTCGCTGGCCGCGGCGGAAGAGCATCAGGCCGCCGATAATGATGACCAGAAGTAAGATTGTATCGAAGAGTGGCGTTGGCCCGAAGAGGAACCGTATCCATTGCCTGCCTGCGCCGGCAAAGCCCACCGCCAGCACGTACATGAAAATGCTCAAACGATAGCCGCGGCGGGTGCCGTCTTCGACAGCGGTGATTTTCCAAAGCACGATGCTTGATACGAACGGCCAGAATAGCATCGATGCCGCCAGGAGCACGAAGAACAAGTTTTCGTCGCTGCCCTCAACGAGCAAAAACAGTGGAATGAGCCACGCCCACGCGAGGCCAGCGGCGGCGGCGAAACCGAGAATACTGTAGAGAACCCTGAACCATGTTGGGGGTGCTGCCATCTACTTGATCATACAGCATTGACCCCGCCTGTCACCGGCGGTATAGTAGTAAGTTCCTTTGCTGACCACTGTAGACACCTCCTGGGGGTATGTGCCTAGATCGGGAGCTGGTGGCCTGCCTCACGGCACCGCGACCACTCTCCTCGACATCTACCTTCTTGTGTCTGCAGTGGCAAGTAAAGGATTCTGGTAGTATGACCTTACTATATCGAGAAGCCTCGCGCTGTCATGAAGCAGTTATCAACAGTCATCTTTACCATCACGCTGCTGGGCCTGCCGCTCGCGCTGTGGGCGGAGCACGCTGATTCCAGAGTCTGGAATCAGCGCCTTGCTATTCCCACCTTTGAACCCGAGCCTGCTCGCCACACGCCGCGCGAAATCACCGGTACCTACCTGCCCCCCATCATTACCAGCGATCGCACTCTCACCGCCGAGGGATCGCCCTATCTTCTCACAACCACGACCCGCGTCGCACCGGGTGCAACGCTCACCGTGAATGCCGGCACCGCTATTCTAACCCACGAATTTGCCTCCCTCACAATAGAAGGCACGCTGCGTGCCGACGGGACACGAGAGGCCCCGGTGCTGTTCGCTTCCAACGAAGCACACCCCCTCAACCAAACCTGGGCCGGCCTGCAAGTGGCTGCTGGCGGCCGCGCGACGATGAGCCACATCACGCTGACGGCGGCCTCTCCCGCCATCAGCTGCCTGCCAGACAGTATCGTGCACATTGACCATGCGACGATCAGCGACAGCTCCCTTGGCCTCTTTGCCACCAGCTCCTCCTGCCGCCTCACAAACAGTAGCCTGCAAAACGTCTACGACGGCATTGTCACCATTGACACCAACATACCAATGAGTAACACGACTATCTGGGCCGTCCGACACGACATCAGAAAAATTACTACTCACTAATTACTACTCCGCCAGCTGGCGGACTACTCACTCATCATGTCCGGACATTCTAAGTGGCATCAAATCAAGCGCAAGAAAGAAGTAACCGACGCCAAACGCGCCCAGCTGTTCACGCGCCTCGCTGCACAAATCAAGCAAGCCGCGGCCGGAGGATCCGACCCCGCCACCAACGCCCCACTAGCCGACGCAATTGCTCGCGCGAGGCGGGCCAATATGCCGCAGACAAACATCGATCGCCTCATCGGGAATGCCAGCGAGGGCCGAGAATCAGTCGTCTACGAAGCGTTTGGTCCCGCCGGCATCGCCCTGCTTATCACCGCTCAGACCGATAACAGTCGCCGCACCGTGGCCGAACTTCGTGCCATTCTAAAAGATCATAACGGGCAGCTCGCCACCCCGCACAGTGTCACCTGGAAATTTAAACAGCGCAGCGGAATTTTCACTCCTCTGTATCCCCTCCACCCCGCGCCCGAAGCACAACGCCAGCTGGAAGCCCTACTGGCCGCCTTGACAAATCACCCAGACATTGAGCAAGTATTTACCGACGTAGTAGAATAACGCTCAGAGACTATGATCATTCTGGGCCTCGACCCGGGAATTGGCCGCACAGGCTTTGGGGTAATTGATACTGCGAAACAGCAGTACCTGCGCTCTGGCTGTCTCACCACGCCAGCCAACCTCGAGCTGGCCGATCGGCTGCTAGCTCTCGGCCAGGATTTAGAACGTCTCCTGGCGGAAACAAAGCCAGACCAGGCGGTTATCGAAGAGATCTTCTTTGGCACCAACGCTAAAACCGCCATAGCCACTGCCCAAGCCCGCGGCACCTTGCTCTACATCTTGCGAAAACACCACATACCCACGTTTTCGCTCACGCCGCTTCAGATTAAGTCCCGCCTGGTAGGACACGGCCGCGCCGATAAGCACCAAGTCCAAACAATCGTGATGAGCCGCCTTAACCTCGCCGCTCCGCCGCGCCCCGATGATGCTGCCGACGCTCTGGCCGCTGCCCTGTGCCTGGCCGATCATCAGGTGACGATGCCATATGCCCAAGTGTAAACGCACGCTGTTGCTCCTCTGCCTACTAGCCTGCGCTCCGGTGAACGTGCTTGCGCAGGAAGCAACATCCGAAACGAATCCTACGCCGACTCCCACCGCAGAGGCTGGTCCACCACGGCAGGAGCTAAAAGGACAACCACTCAACTTCAACGCCGAATCATTCGTGCCACCCGCCGACAGCAACGTATTGGAAGTGCTCTGGGACTTCGGCGATGGCATTCGCACGACTGGTCAGGAAGTCAGCCACACCTACGCCAAAGCCGGCTCATATTTAGTGACGCTGCGTATTACCACCGAAACCGATAGCTTTACCGACACAACCGAAGTTCGCATCTTTGATCACCTGGTCATACTTGTCGCCGACAGCAGCGCTCCCGCTGACCAGCTTGAACTGCACCGGACCCAAGCAGCCAAAAATAGTGTGCTGCTGCTGATCGTTCAGCCACAAAGCCGCGGCCCCGAAGTCGTCACGGAGGAAGCCTTAACTACCCAGCTGCTCGATATTCGTACCGACTTACAGGACGCCCATACGATTGTCTTGTGGACATCGGGGGGTGTTGGCGCAAACGTGCTGACCAAACTCGCGCAAAATTTTCGACAAGCCGGCCGGCAAAGCCCTGAAGAAGCAGCCCTCCACGAGAAAGGGATTGTCTTGTTGTCAGAAACGCCGTTCGCCGTCCTGAAGCCTGCGGCGCAGTCGATGTTTGACCAGCTGCAGCCGCGCTATGTGATCCTCGCCCGACCTGCCGCCTTAGATCTTATTACCGCCACCACCTCTGCCGATGAGGTCCGCGAGATCATGGTTGCTTCCCCCCTCGAGTACCGTCTGTTGGGTACCTTCAGCACGCGCACGGTGTCTGATCTACGCATTACCAACTTTATGTCATTTGGCATTAACTTTTTGATTAACCGCGGTGTCCCAGTAGGCAGCCTCATTCTCATCCTCATGCTGCCAGTCATTGCCACGATTATCGCCTTTGCTCGCCAGGTTATTGGCTTAAAAGCGTTCGGGTTGCTCACTCCCGCCATGACCTGCGTCTCGTTTCTCGTCATGGGGTTGCGCTATGGCCTGGTGGTCTTTTTCACCATCCTGCTGGCGGGCACGGCCACGCGCTTTATTCTGCGTCGACTCCGGCTTTTGTATCTACCCCGCATGGCCCTGGTGCTTACGAGCGTGAGCCTGGCGCTGCTGCTTCTCTTGGGCATAGGTACCGCCACCGCCACTGATCGCGCGAGCGTTATTTCATTCTCAATTTTCCCCGCCTTAATCCTCACGATCCTGGCTGAAGATTTCATCGCCGCTCAGTTCAAGTCCGGGCCGCGCACGGCGCTCACGGTGACCGCCTGGACGCTGGCTTTAGCCACGGTGTGCTACCTTATTGTCAGCTCAGAAATTTTCCGCACGCTTATTCTCTCCTATCCGGAAATCACGTTGCTGGCTATTCCGATTAATATCATCCTCGGACAGTGGAGTGGTCTGCGGCTCAGTGAATACTTCCGCTTCCGCGAGCTTCTTCGTCATGGCCGACCTACTCCCTAGGGCCGCTGGCGTCCTCGGTCACAATGCTCGCGCCCTCCACTACACCAACCAGCGCCAGGCCGCCAAAATCGCCCGCAGCAAGTTAACCACCAAGCGACTCCTGCAACGCGCGGCGCTCCCGACGCCACGCCTCTATGCCACCATCACCTCGCGGCAGGAAATCCGGGGCTTCCGCTGGACCAAGCTCCCCGCCTCATTCGTTATCAAACCAAATTCGGCCATGGGCGGCGGCGGAATTTTGATCGTCTTCGGGCGAAATAAAAAAGGTAACTGGGTCAAAGCCGACAAAACAGAAATACCAATCGCCCAGCTTAAGAACCATCTCCAGGATATTCTCGATGGCAGCTTCTCTCCCGCCAATGTGCCGGATAAAGCCCTGATCGAGCAGCGAGTCAAGAACCATCCCGATCTCAAGCCTTACAGCGTCCGTGGCATTGCCGATATTCGGGTGATTGTCTACAACCTCGTTCCCGTTATGGCCATGCTGCGGCTGCCCACTGTTGAATCACACGGTAAAGCAAATTTGCACGCGGGCGGTATTGGCGTGGGTATCGATCTTGTCCGCGGCCGCACGACCACCGCCACCTATCGGAGTCACCCGATCGAAACCGTACCCGGCTCCCGGCTCCCCCTCGCGGGGCTGACGATTCCGCACTGGCGCTCCATTCTTTTGACCGCCTGCCGGGCAGCCCAAGCCATTGAGTTGCCTTTTGCAGGCGTCGATCTGGCGATCGACCGTGATGATGGCCCCCTGGTGCTAGAAATCAACGCCCGGCCGGGCTTGGACATTCAGCTGGCTAACCTGGCATCGCTCCGTTCGCGCTTGCGGCGGGTTGAAGGCCTGACCCTGACTGATCCGGCCAAAGGCGTGCGGCTTGGCCAAAATCTTTTCGGCAGCGATGTTGAGCAAGAGATTGAAGAAATCTCGGGCCAGATCGTTTTAGCCTTTACCGAGAACGTGGCAGTCCAAGACGCTAGCGGTACCGCTCACTCGCTCGTTGCCAAAATCGATACCGGTGCCTGGCGAACCACCATTGATGCTGCCCTCGCCCGTCAGTTCGGCATTGCGGGGCAAGTAGTCGAACACGGCCAGGTTCGCGGCGCGCTGGGGCACGCGGAGCGTCCCATTATAAAACTCACCTTGACGCTCCGCGATAAGCTCATTAAAACAAATGCGTACCTCGCTGATCGATCTCATATGACCTACCCTATGATTATTGGCCGCCGTGACCTAGGCGGGTTCCTCATTGACCCGTCCCGTAAGCAGCGTCGTTAATGTATGGCTACGCGTCGCCTAGCTCGCCCCGCGACCCGCGTGCGCCGTCGCCCGCCCACCGGGCTCATGCACGTGCTCCAGCGCCTGCGCACGCGAGCGATTCCGCTGACTGCCGCCACGGCAGGCCTCATCGCCCTCTTGGCCGCCGCGACAGTGCTCTGGTGGAGCCGGGATCTGCCTGATCCGCGCACGATCGGGGACCGCCAGGTTGTTGAATCAACCAAGATCTTTGATCGTACTGGCACCCATCTGCTCTACGAAATCGGCGAAGTGCGGCGAACCTCTGTACCGCTCGACCAGATTGCCCTGCACCTGCGCCAGGCAACGCTCGCAGCCGAAGACGATCAATTCTATGAACACTCGGGCCTGGACTTCCAGGGCATTCTGCGCGGCGTCATCCTCAAGCCCTTAAGTGGTCGCCGGGTCCAGGGCGGCTCAACCATTACCCAGCAGCTCATCAAAAACTCTATCCTCACACCCGAGCGAACTATCCGGCGCAAAGCGAAAGAAGCCGTTCTGGCCCTCGAGCTCGAACAACGCTTCAGCAAGGACCAGATTCTAGAAATGTACCTCAATGAAATACCGTATGGCTCGCAAACCTACGGCGTCGAGGCAGCCAGCCAGCTGTTCTTTGGCGTGCCAGCTGCACAAACTTCGCTTGCCCAGGCAGCCACGATCGCCTCCCTGCCCAAAGCACCAACCTACTACTCCCCGTACGGTTCGCACTTTGAAGACTTAAAGCGCCGCCAGGAGAGCATCCTCGATCGCATGGCCGGCCTCAACATAATCCCGCGCGCCGAAGCCGACGCGGCCAAGGGGGAAACGCTCAACTTCCAGCCGCGCCGCGAAAGCATTAATGCTCCGCACTTTGTTTTTTACGTTAAAGAGCAGCTTGATCAGCAATACGGCGAGCGCATCGTTGAGCAAGGCGGGCTCGCCGTTACCACCACGCTCGACATGCGCCTCCAAAAAGTAGCCGAAGCTACCCTCGCCGAAAACCGGGAAACTATTAATAAGTTAGGCGCCAGCAACGCAGCCCTCGTCGCCCTTGACCCAAAAACAGGGGACATTTTAGCTATGGCTGGCTCACTTGATTACTTCAACGAAGAAATAGACGGCAACGTGAACGTGGCGATTCGCCACCGCTCGCCGGGCTCTTCGATTAAGCCGTTTGTGTATGCCGCCGCCTGGCAAAAAGGCTACACGCCCGACACGATCCTAGTCGATGCGGTCACGAACTTTGGCCAGGACTACGAGCCAAAAAATTATGATCTTGGCGAACGCGGCCCCGTCACCATGCGCACCGCGCTCGCCAATTCGCTCAATATTCCAGCAGTGCAGACGCTGTATCTCGCCGGGGTGAAAAACGCGACCGACCTAGCCCAGCGCCTCGGCATGACGTCGCTCAATGACCCCGATCGCTACGGTCTCTCACTGGTGCTCGGCGGCGGCGAGGTGCGGCTCCTCGACGAAGTTTCTGCATACGGCGTCTTCGCCAACGACGGGCTGCGCCACCCACACCGGGCCGT
>DATDVI010000058.1:0-5479 GCA_035290125.1 Candidatus Anderseniibacteriota bacterium | reverse complement strand
CCGGGTTGCACCGCGGACAGCCAGCTGGGTGGTGCGGCTGCTGGTTAGCTCGCTAATCATAATGATGTCAACGTCGTGGCGCAGCAAGCCGGCGACTGCTTTGGCGGTTGTGAGCCCGGCGGCGGGGCGAATTTGTGTCTGGCTCACTCCCGAGATCATGTACTCAATCGGATCCTCCACGGTCGCAATGGCAGTATCGGGGGTATTGATTTCCCACAGTGCCGCGAGGATCGTGGTTGATTTGCCCGATCCTCCAGGCCCCGAAAAAATAATCAGGCCGTCGCTGGCGTGCAGGTGTTCGATCACCGTGGCCTGCTGGGCTTTGGTTAACCCGAGTTTGAGGAACGATGGTGGCGGTCCGCTCGTATCGGAGAGGCGCATGGTAATACGCTCGCCCGTTACGGTGGGAATAATGGCTACCCGGATACCGTAGGTTTGATTCTCAGTGGTTAGGGTGAAGCGCCCCTCTTGTGGCAGATCGCTTTGGGCGACCGACAAGCCGGCGAGCGACTTGATGCGGAGCGCCAGCCCCGTTTGGACTTCAGCGGGCAGCAGTAACGTTGTGTGCAGGCGACCATCGATCCGATACCGCACGCGCACCTGGCTGGTGCCCGGTTCAATGTGAATGTCCGAAGCTAAGCCATCAATGGCATGCCGCATAATTACCGCTACCACTTTCGTTACGGGCGCTTTGACCAAGGCATCGGCCAGCTTCGTGCCGGTGGGCGGGTAGGTTTTGGCTTGGCGGAATTCCCGGCCAAACTCCTGGAGCGCCTGGCGGACCGTATCTTCCGGCGCGCCGTGCAGGCTGCGGGCAATAGCTTCGGGCGAGGCACAGTACACTTCGATCTTGCGGCGGCGCTGTGCGGCAATAAAGCGAATGGCTTCTCGGGACTGCCAATCTTCGGGGGAGGCCAGCGCCACCAGCAGCTTGTCGTCTTTCTGGCCAAAGGCAACAAACTGATACGCCCGGGCGGCCTGATCGGAAATTCCCTCCATAGCCTGCGGATCAATCGTGGCGGTATTCAGATCGATGTACGGCAGGTCCAAGGCTTTCGCTTTGAGCTGGGCTAACACCTCGGGGTAGACGAGGCGCTTGCTCCGGATGATATGTTCGAGGCTTTCGCCTGAACTAGCGGAGAGTTTTAAGAGACGCTCAACCTCATCGGCTGCAAGCAGGCCGTGTTCGACCAGTAGCTTGCCTAAGGTTTCAGCTTCCATAGTTCGGTGAAAGAGAGGATGACAACTTGATGTAATTAGTTTACCATAATCTTACCTATGAGCATGTGGGCCTGGGCGGCACTTGTCATTATCGTTGTGGTCGGCGGGTATATTTTACTGGCCTATAATTCGCTCGTGCGGCGGCGCAACCACGTGCGCGAAGCCTGGAGCGACATTGATGTGCAGTTCAAGCGGCGGCACGACCTGATTCCTAATTTAGTTGAAACAGTGCAAGGCTATGCGGCACACGAGCGCGAAGCTTTTGCGTCTGTGACCCAGGCACGCGCCCAGGCACTGGGGGCGCAGACGGCGCCGGCCAAGGCGCAGGCAGAAAATATGCTGAGTGCCACGCTGAAGAGCCTGTTCGCGGTGGCCGAGGCGTACCCGGATTTGAAAGCTAATACGAATTTTTTGGAGCTGCAGCGCGAGCTCTCCGACACTGAAAACAAAATTCAGGCGGCGCGGCGGTTCTACAACACCAACGTGCGCGATTACAACACAGCAATTGAATCGGTGCCGACGAATATTGTCGCGCAATTGTTTGGCTTTAAGTCGGAAGAATACTTCGAGCTGGACGACGAGGCGGCGCGTAGCGTGCCCAAGGTTGCGTTTGGTAAGTAGTTTTTGATTGCCCAACCTGCATCAACAAATAGCGGCGAATAAGCGCAAATCGTTTGGGCTGATTTTTATTGTGCTGGCGCTGGTGATCGGTGCGGTGGCGCTGTATTCATATGCGGTGCGCGGCGACTTTGTTTTGCCGGTGATCGCGGCTGTGCTCGCGCTCCCCTCTTCCCTGATTGGCTACTACACGGGCGACAAGATTGCGCTGCTCACGAACCGCGCGCGGGAATTGCCGGACGCAGCGGCGCCGGATTTGCATAACGTGGTGGAGAATCTGGCGATTACGGCCGGGGTACCGAAGCCAAAAATATACTTGATTCAGTCCCCTGCCTTGAATGCGTTTGCCACGGGGCGCGATCCGGAGCACGCGTCGATCGCGGTGACTACAGGGTTGCTCGAGCGCTTGGATCGTACTGAATTAGAAGGCGTCCTGGCGCATGAGTTGTCGCACGTAAAGAATTACGACATTCGCTTCGCGACGCTGGTTGCGATCTTCGTCGGCTTTATGGTGATCCTGTCTGACTTATTTACCCGATCTATGTTCTGGCCCGGCCTTCGCCAAGGCTCCGGCGGGCAAGGGCGGCGGGACAGGGATCAATTGGGGAGTGTGTTGGCGATCGTTGGCGTTGTGCTCCTTATTCTCTCCCCCATTATTGCGAAGCTGATTCAGCTCGCCATCTCGCGGCAGCGGGAATTTTTAGCAGATTCTTCTGGCGCACTGTTGACGCGTTACCCGGAGGGGTTAGCGAGCGCGCTCGAGAAAATTTCCAGCGGCCCGGCGCTTGGTAGCGCCGGCCACGCTACAGCGCACTTGTTCATTGCGAATCCTTTTAAAGCACGCAACTTCGCTAACCTCTTTGCTACGCATCCACCAATTGAACAGCGGATCAAGCGATTGCGAGAAAATGTTTAGGACGGTACGGTATAGGCATGCCGAGAAAAGAAAAAGCCCAGAGGCCTCCCGACGTTGACGTAGGTAAATATGGCGGCAAGTGGATTGCCTGGGATCATCACAGTAGAAAAGTTATTGCCAGTGGCAGGACATTTGAGGCTGTCCATAAGGCGGCTCTAAAAACTGGAGAGAAAGATCCTATCTTCCAAAAAGTACCTCGCGCCGATCAATACTTTATTGGGCACCTCCATCATTTTTAACACATGCTTTTTTCCTATCAGCGCCATTGGTTTCCGGCGTCAGATAGAAATCGCGTTGGGGGATTTACCATCTATCGGCCCGAGATTCTGGTTCGTGTCTTTGGTCCTGATACAAGCAAATCTTTCCAGGCGCTCGTTGATACTGGGTCTGACGTAACCATTTTTCCCTATGCGACTGCTGATGCGTTGGGCGTCATTCCTGATCGAAAGCTAACGAGACAAGTGCAATCTGCTTCCGGCCATGCCGTTGAGGTTTTCATGGGCGAGATCACATTGGAGCTTCGGCAAGGTCAGGATTATTACCACTGGACGACTGCCATTGGCTTTGCGTCAGTTACGGGATCTATGCACGAGGGTGCTTTACTCGGACACGAGGGTTTTCTGGAATATTTCACGGCGACCTTTGACGGCAAGAAACGCGAGCTCTCACTGAAACCAAATTCTCGTTTGCCCAAGCGCTAACCTCCTTACACCCCCGGGGTGGAGGGAGGTATCCACCGCTTAGTGTTTCTTGTGATCTTCCGGTTTCTTGCGGAGATTTAGGGCAATAATAGTCAGGGCAAAGGCAATAATCATCACTCCGAGTGCAATCTGGCCCTGATTTATTTGTTCGGTGAGATCTATTATCATACGGTTTCTTCGATTATGTTTTCAGATTGATTAGCAATATATAGCATTATCGTAACGAAAAGCGCACTGGCCAGCAATGTTTTAGCGTCTCGAGTGCCAAAGACTGTTAGAATGCCAGCAGCGGCAAGATCGGTTGATACAGCAGAGATAATTTTTAGCTGAGCGCGGGAGAGAACACGCAGCGATTCCATGGTTTCATCATAGCGCAAAAAGAAAAGCGGCGAATTGCTTCGCCGCTTGAGGTTTTTAAGGTAGAAGATGGCCATGACCAGCACGAATGCTTGCCTCACGAGCCCATTCCCTGAGCTGCGCTGGGGTCACACTCCACTCATGGTCTGGCTTTGCGCTTGGTGTGTCGGTGTAAAGAGATAGTTGTTCACCACTTCCCGACACTTCGATAACCAAGGCCATGCCGTCCAGACCATTGCGCACGCCCAGGAGGTCATACTCAGCGCCGCGGAATTTTACGATTGTTTCCGTCATCGTAACATCCTCGCGCCTGAAGATATAGTTTGTGACCTCTGTTTCGGCGCTCGCGGGCAGATGCTGTTCGTAATGCTTGTGGCCGGTTCCCTTATCATGCCATTGCTTGCCTAAGCTGATGACATTGAACCGGTGCGTTGAAACAACCTCTGCCTCAAATCCCTCGCGCACAAAGTGATGCTTAGCCATGTTATTTTCCTTTCAAAGAACATTTTGTTGGGTGGTGTCACGTTCGCCCAGTGCGATCGTGACTGGCTACTGTAGCATGGAAGTAATATATAGTCAACAATATTTGATTACTTTTAAATTGTATGCTATACTGCTTCATAAAGCCTTTATTTAGCTTTAAGTCACCTACATTATGACTTTAGAGACAGAATTAGCTGCGTTGGGCCTCAAAAAGAATGAGATTTTGGTCTACTTGGCGGTACTGCGTTTGGGTGAGGCGACGGTGGGCCAGGTTGAAAAGGAAACGGGGCTGCACAAGCAATTGATCTATAACGCCGCTCAAAGCTTGCAAGGCGGCAGCTTGCTCAGCGCCTATGAAGTGCGGGGCCGCAAACGTTTTCGCGTCGTTGACCCTGGCGCTTTAGAAGACAAGGCTCGAGCGCGGCTCGAGAAAGCGCAAGCACTGGTGCCGCAGTTGCTGGAGCTGGCTAGCACCAAGAAGCCAGCAGATAAGGTTCGGATCTACCGCGGCAAGCGCGGCGTGCAGCAATACTATTTAGAAACGATGCGGCGATTGCCGGCGGGATACACGGCTCATATTTTAGGCGTGAATAGCGATCGCTTTTTTGAGATTTTTAACCAGAACGATGCTCCCTACCAGCGCATGGAGGAGCTGCGGATTGAGAAGAAGATTAGCTGGCGCCTGTTGCTATTTGGCGCGAAGCAAGCGGAAGTTGTATTAAATAAAGATCGCCTGCTCATTGAGTTGCGCTTAATGGCAGAGGCAGTGCAATCCCCCATCGATATCATGATCTGGCAGGAAAGCGTGGGGCTTCTGTTCTATGGTGATGAGCCATATGTGCTGGATCTCACCGGCAGTGAAACAGTGAAAGGCTTTACGGAGTATTTCAATATTCTCTGGAAGCAGGGAGAAAAAGTTACGTAGAAACAGCGGTGCTGATGACTTCGGTTGAGAAGCCGCGGGAGATAAGAAAACGCCAGAGGCGTTGATTATGATTTGCTCTCCCGGCACTGCTCCCACCCCCTCTTACTCCCCCTCGGGCAGGGGGAGAATGTGTACGACGCCAGGCAGCGGCGGCGGCGCGGGCGAGCTCGGCTTCACGGCCGGGAGGGAACGCCTGCTCGAGGGCTGCTGCGATGATGGCCTCCCCCACTCCTTTTTGTTTCAGCTTGGCAGCTAATA
>DATDVI010000057.1:0-26881 GCA_035290125.1 Candidatus Anderseniibacteriota bacterium | reverse complement strand
AGATGAATCAGTTGTCCGTCGTCATTGGGGATGCGCAGGGACTCGCAGACGGCGGCTCGGCTGGGAAGATTTTCCGGGTTGGCTACATAATCAAGGCGAGGAGCACCCGTAATCGTAACGCGCTCGGGGGTGAGTTGCGGGGCAATGCGCAGCAGGTGATCGCGATTAACGGCATTCCAAACGGCGAAGTAATCGGCGAGCGCGTACTGCCCTTGATATTTCTTGAGCCTCATGCGGCGCTCCATTTTATAGACGTTGTCCCAGCTGGCAATGAACGTGAGTGTGGGTATACCGAGGGATTTGGCCGCTTGGATGAGGGGTATGTCGCGTGGTTCGAGCCCAGCAGTGGGGGTGACGACGAGCGCAGGTCGATGCGTCGCCAATATTTTTTCGTAGGCTGGGGCGTCGTGGACCTCTGGCAGAAAGTGATACTTGTTCTTTAGATCAGGCAGGAGTTCCTGTGCGTTGTCCGCGGCCGGAGTCACGACGAAAACATCGCTGATGCTCTGGTCGCGGTCGAGCAGCGGGCTGAGCGGTAGCAATAGTTCGCGCAGGTTATATCCCGTGAACGCTGAAAAAAGAAGCTTCATAGGCGGCGCATACGTATGAATATGATACTGCTAAGTACAGCAATCGCCGAAATGACCAGGCCGAGATAGATACTCAGCGGCCGGTAACGAAGATCAACGATGTGGCGTCCCTCTGGAACAACGAGCGAGCGAAAAATCTCTCCGCGCTGCTCTGTGGTAGCCGGCTGCCCGTCGATTGTTGCTTCCCAGCCGGGGTAGTAGCTGTCACGAACGATAAGCTCTCCGCCGGTATTTGACTGCATGGCGATCTGCGTGCGGCCAGGGGCGAGTGCCTGGTACTGGGCAACGCCGTTTTCGAGGGCAGCACGCGGCGCGGGCGTGAGCGACAGTACTTCAGTAGTACCGGAATCGCCGGGGCGCACGACGGCACCGATGTTGGCTTGCTGGGCTAAGGCAAACGAGGGTTCATCGCGGAGCGTTGCGAGCGCGGAATCGTGCTTGGCGAGCGTGAGCGAAGCTGGCCACTCTACGCCGGGTAGATCAAAGAGAGTATGGCGCAGCGGGAGGAGGAGCGCTGTGTCTACTCCGCGTGTTGTGGCATTTTCCCGGCTATCGGGATTCGTAAAATACTGCCCGGTGTCACCCGCCGGACGCCGCAGTGAGAGCAGCCGCGCCTGCTTACTTACTACCGCATCAGGTAGTTCAGCCACTGAGTGGGGCGGTGTGAATACGTTCTGCCAGGAGAATGTGGGATTAAGATTGGCGGCAACGAGTATGAGTTCAGCAGTGATTAAAGCCAGCACGATTTTTTTCCCGTGCACCCGATCCATGATGTGCCACCAGACGATTAGGCAGATTAGCGGCAGGGCAGCATAGGGTGAGGCCAGCGAGAGGCTGCTGGCGCGAGCACTAGAAAGCAGCCTGCCCAGCTTTTCAACATAGTAGGCATATGGCTGCGCGGCATCGGCTGGAGTTATGTATGGCAGCAGAGAGGCGAGGTGCTCGGATCGAACGACAAAGAGCGCGATTGTGGCAAGGGTGACTGTGCCGGCTAAGCCGAGAGCACTGATTTTTGCGGTGCGCTGCATAGCGTCTGGCTGTATGAGCAGCTGATCAAAGCCGCGCGCCGCGAAGTAGCTGAGGGCAAACGTGGTAAAGAGCAGCCAGCGGGCTGGCGCTGAGAAAACCCAGAGTGATGGCTCGAGGCCGATGAGGCGAAAAGGCGAGAGGGAGCCGAGGGAGAGGAGGAATGAGATGATCAGAAGCCAGAGAAAGAAATTTGTATTCTGGTTTGCTTCGCGAGGCAACTCGTCTCGACTCATTCTCGGCCGGCCGGCGCCGGCCTCCGAGGCTGAGCTGCCCGCCACCCCGCCTTTTAGGCGGGGACCATGCTGGCGGGCGCTCAGAATCCGCGAGACGAGCCGCTCACGAAGCAGCTGCCAAAGCTGCCAGAACGCTAAAATTAGTGGGATAGTTCCGATGAAAACGCCGTATTCAATTTGCAAACTTTTGCCCCAGTACGTGTCGTCGTTGCCAAAAAAGCGAGGGAACAAAAACGTGGGGAGGTGGTAGAGGGGAAAACTGTGGGTGTTGGCCTGTTCAATATTAAATTCTCCGCCAGGGCCGCGCGAGGAGTGGAACAGCAGTTCGGCAGTGGGTAGCAACTGGGCCGCGGCAACAGCAACGGCAAGCACGGCAGCGATAATCACCTGTCGCCAGCGCCCAAAATGAATGAGGTGTAGTGCGGTCACGAGCGACATCAGTACCGGAATATGCAGCTGGCCAGCTAAGAATGGCAGGCCAAGGGTGAGTGCGAGTATACTAGTGTTTCGGATGTTTTTCGCCTGTGTAACAACAGCGTTTGCAGCCAGTAGCTGCCAGGGCAGCCAGGCAAGTGTGAGTATAATGTTGAAGTGCGTGAGGTGTTGAAAAACGAAGCTGCCCAGCGTGAAGCTGAGGCTGCCAATGTAGGCCGCAGCTAAACTAAGCTGCCAGCGACGAAAGAGAAAAAACGTACCCAGGCCGAGCGCGAGTACGTGACCAAAAAGCACCAGCGGGAAGTATACTGCCAACGGCAGCGTCCGTAGAAGTACCAAGGGCGGGTAGAAGAAGCCAATTTGCCCGGCAGCAATGACGGGGTAGCCCCAGGCGATGTCTGGGTGCCAGGCTGGCAGGCGGCCGGCGAGTGTCTCGGCCCGGAAAAAATATTCTAGCGGCACGAAGACATCGCGCGTGTCGCCCGTAAGATAAAATTTCCCGAGCCAGATTGGGTACAGTGCGGCGGCGATTGCCGCGACGAGGAGAATTACCCAAACAGTCTTAGCTTCCATACCAGCCAGAACGCTTCCCACATAATGGCCTTGCTCATTTTGGATTGCCCCTCGCGGCGCTCGGTGAAGATAATCGGTACTTCTTTAAACCGCAGCTTCTGGCGCCAGGCACGGTAGGCCATCACGACCTGAAAGCCGTAGCCGTCGGCTTTGATCGTATGTAGGTGTATGGCAGAGAGCGCAGAAGCGCGCCAGGCGCGAAAGCCGCCGGTGATGTCTTTATACGGCAGGCCAGTGACAATGCGCGCGTACAGATTTGCGCCAGTGCTTAAGAGCAATCGGCGCAGCGGCCAATTAATGACACTGATGCCACTGACGTAGCGGGAGCCAATAACGACGTCGTGATTGTGTAATTCCTCCAGCAAGCGTGGGACATCCTGCGGACTATGTGAAAAATCGGCGTCCATCTGCACAATGGCCGTGGCACCGCGCTCAAGAATATAGCCAAAGCCGTGCACGTAGGCCCTACCTAGTCCGGCCTTTTTGGGCTGTACAGAAAGATGCAGGCGACTATTCCCTTGCTGCAGCCGGCGAACTTCGTCGGCGGTGCCATCGGGCGAGTTGTCGTCGACAATGAGAACGTGTAGATTCTCGATCGGCAGGGCAAAGAGATCCGGGATAAGGCGGGCAATATTTTGCCGCTCATTGAACGTGGGCACGACAATCCAGGGTGAAGTTAGGGGGGAAGTCATAGATGCGCTTGTATATAGCAGCTACCGTGAATTATAGCAATCAGAACTTGTTTTGTCTGATTAGATACAAAAAGGCCCCCTCAAGGAAACTCCTGAGGGGGGTCTATTACGTTGGATCATTTAGGGAGACGCTTTCCCTAAATTCATTGGCCACAATGTACCACGATAATCCTCCGTTTATCGCTATGGTCAGTACAAAGGTAAGCACATATCCCCAGGCGGGTGGATCAATGGTCAAGTAGTCGAAGTCTGCAAACTGCTTTCGAACGAAGCGCTCAGCACATGCCTTGTGAAGCCAGTTCGCTATTGCGACCAGATCCAGTGGCTTCCCTTTCTGGCCAATGACGAAATTCCGGGCATCAACTTTTAAGCTTTCGACCTCAGTCCATGATATTGGGTAGCACCACTGAACTTGGTGCGCTTTGTTCACCCCAATACACACGATCAACTCGTTCTTGTTTCCTCCTTTCCAGTAATCCCGCTGGTCGAAAGCGGCATCAAGCGGTTTATCTTTGAATATGAGGATCCAGATTCGAATTTGCTTTCGCTTGCCGAGTTTCGCGTTCGTCCGGCTAGTTATTCGCTCGGCCTTGGCTTTCGTTGGTCCGCCATCTCCCAGAATCGCTGGGCATTGGTAATAGCCACGGATTTCCGGGTATTCAAACAGGTTGTACCGCTTTGGGTCGACCTGGTTGAATTCAATGATGGTGTGCGTCGCCTGAACGCGGTTTTCGTACGAGTGGAGAGTGGTGATCGGAACAAGCGTCTGGTCATCTCCCGGCCACGTGGTCACGTACTTGTCGCCATCATTTGAGTGGTAGTCGCGATTAAGCACTATCCGCTCATGATTTCCGAAACGCGTAACCAGTTTATTGAACGTCTGTTCATCGATTCGTTTGGCAATGCCATTTGAATCACTCACCTGCCAATATGGCGGGTGATAGTCAACGTCATACGAATGCTGAAAGCCAGCAAAAACGGTGTGGGAATTGCCTTTCGAATCGATCGTTGTCGTGAACTTCGGGTGGCAACATGGCACTTGTTCATCCCAATCTTCATAGTGCTCGGCTTTGGTCATCCAGCCACCCCAATACTCAGTATCGTGGGTGAGTGACTTTTGCGTACCGAACTTGCAAACAAAGATCAGAATGGCCGAGATGCCAAAGGGAATTATGAATTCCCACCACAAAGTTTTGTGGTGAAACCAGAAGTACAGAAGACCCGCGGTGACAATTGGCACCGCCATTGCGAGCCAAATTGCCATAGATCACCTCCTTACTTGGTAGTGGGGGCGGCTTCTCTGGTGAACAGGTTTAGGTCGTCATCTGTTCCGCCGGCGAATGCTGCGTCGGTTCTGCTCGACGTAACGATGACAACTTCTAGCTCGGGGCGACCGCCAACGAACCACTGCGATGGGGCTTTTGTGCGTACGTCATCGTGCAGCTGCTTGATCGTTAGCAGCTCCTCTTGCTCACGAGCGTAGGCAGTTCTCTGGGCCTCAACCGACGAAGCCAGCGTGTCGTAGTTACGCTGAATGTCGAACGTTGGATTTTGCTCTTGGATAAAGCTGAGCAGTGCGCCGCCGCGTGCGTTGCCATAGCGCCCCTCCATGAGAGCCGGGTAGATCTCCTTGAAAGCCTCACGGGCTTCTTCGCTGATCTGAGCTTGCTGGCTGATGATCTTCCAGGTCTTGTCGAACATGTTTTCCAGGTTGCGCTGCTGGGCACGGCCCTTGTTGCGCAGGCTGACCTCTTGGTTATGCGCTGATAACCACAGGCCTCCGATTGTTACAGCTATAAAAGCCGCAATAATGGCGCCGACTAATAAACCTTTACTTTGCATTGTCGAACCCTTTCGAAACTGTGGGCCTTTTCACTCAAGCATTGGTTAGTTTAATCCACTGCTACAAGCAGGAGACGAGCACGAGTGATCAGGCCTAACGGAAAGCGAACTGTTAATGCCCCAATTGTCAAGGAACTTGGTATTTCTGTCATTGGTATTATATTCAACTTTCGAATCTTGTCAAGCGCGCAGCTTCTTACTGTCTCTGAACGACTGCCGAGTTTTGATCCCAGTGAGTTTAAGTACGAGATAACGGGTAGCCAGGAGAAAGGCTAGCCGAGAGTTGCTGTAAGAAAAAAACTGAGCCCCGTTCTCGAAGTGAGATTGGGGCTTGTGGGTTACGACGAAAGTGCAATCCGTTGCACGGGTGAACTTTATTTCACATCGACGCGTTGACGCGTCGATGTATGTTTGCTGGTATGATCACGTTAAATTTATTTCGGCGGAAGCATGTCGGCGAGGACCTGCATGATTTCGTCGACCGTGATTGCGGCGAGGCTGCTTTTGGTGGCTTGGCGGCCAGGGAGGAGCCAATTCTGGTAGTCTTGGCGGGCAGTTTCGGCAACAGTTAAAAACTGCGGCTGCTCTGTTTTGAGGATTTTCATGTCGGCAGCAGCGGGGCCGAGAATTGTACGATGCCGGCGGTAGGGATCTTTAACATACGGATTCAAAAAATAGGCAGGGGCAGCGCGGCGCAGGGGATGATCGGCATAGAGCGTAATTGTTGGCAGCCCCACGGCAGCGGCAAAGTGTAGGGGCCCAGAAAGCACGCCAATGCCAGCATCCGCATACATCAGTAGCGCAATGTTTTCGCGCAACGTCAACGGGCGACCCTGGTAGATGGGCGTGTACTTGCCGCCGAACCAGATTGGCTCAGTGCCATAGACGCGCTTAATCTGCTGTATCAGCGCCGGAATTTTTCCCGGATCCCAGCCGCGGGTGGTGTTGCCCTCTAGCCCCTCGAGCAACATAATTCTTGGGCGAGGGGCGCTCGCCATGATTTGACCGGCAATAAAGCGATCGCTGTCGGTGAGGTACAGCTGATACTTGCTGTATGTTTCGCCTACTACACCCACAACCTCGTACATTCTTTGCAGCGGGTTATCGGTAATCTTGAGGCCGAACTCGAGCTCAAAGACGCCGTCATACTGCCTCGATGCTTTCTGCTGTTCGTAGTAGGCGCGGCTCCAGGTGGGAAAGCTCTGCCCATCTTCGTGGCAAATTGAACCATCGAGGGCGAGGGCAGTATCGTGCCAGTGCACCAGCTGATCAATGTGCGGGTTTGTCATCATGAGGTGCAGGCAAAAGCCGCCTTGGTTGCGTTTCCCCCAATGGCTATGCTTATTCTTGAATCCCGAGGCCGTAATAAACGTAATGTGGCAGCCCGGGTACACTTTTTTGAGCGTCTCGAGAACGGGCGGGACAATAAACACCATATCCCCCATATTGCCCAGGTGTCGGACTAAAAAGCGTTTCATCGCGATTCTTGAGAAGCTCGTATCAACATCATCAGCCGAGCAGCTGACTCATCGTAGTCGTATTTTTTCAGGCGCTCGCGAGCGGTGGACGCAATTTGCGTGTAGTACGTGTCATTGGTGAGCAAACGCTGGCCGAGGCTGAGTAGATCTTCGGTCGGCGTGGCCACATTTGAGCGCAGGGCCGGAAATAAATCACTGGCCGCATCAGAATTTCCGCCTAGGCTGACAGTGCCCACTGCGGCGCAATCGACTTGCACGCGGCCGCGCGTGAACGTGTAGTCGGTATTGATGGTGAGGCGCTGCTGCGCGAGCCAGGGCAGGTGCTCGCGCCACTTCTGAAACGGGATAACTTCGTATTTGGCACCAGCCAGTTTGTTGAGATTGAGCGTGACGCCAGGTATTTCGGTTACGTAAATAGGGTACCGCGGGAATTCTTTTTGCAGGCGGCGGGCTACCTCAAAGCCCTGCGTAACCTTGGCACGATCGGTCACACCAGCCACAAAGATGGACTTCTGCTTGTGCTCAACGGCGCGAAAGTATTGGGTAGCATAGCTGGCCGGGTAAATTTGCGGCAGATACACGACGGGCGTGCTGGTGAGGGACTCGTACCACCGCTGGGTTTCTTTTACGACCGTGAGGAACAGATCGCAGTTGTTCATGTAGGTAATGAAATCTCGCTGTGCCTGGGTGTGGCTGTCGAGGTGCGGCCGCAGCAGCCCATAGGGCTGGGTGGGTACGCCAACAATGAACGGACGCGGGTTTGCCCGTCGCAATCGCCGGGCAAGCGCAGCAATTTCGTGGGCATCACTGATCTGATGCACGAGCATGATCACGTCGAACTGCTGAAAATAAGCGAGCGAGTAGGGTGGCCAGGAGCCGGTGATTTTTCGGTACACGCGCGGCCACAGCTTGCGTTTGCCGACAAATTTTACCAACGGGATGTGCTCGCCGTGCAAGGCGCTGACATAGCAGCCGAAACTGGTCGGGTCGATGACGCGATCGGGATCTTCTAAATAGTTTGGCCGGCGCGGCGTCGCCCGCCAAATGTCGCCCGATTTACTGTTGTATTCAACGACGGCGAACTTCATTGCTGCCACTTCACTAGTTTACCCTTTACGATATCAACAAGGGTATGCATTTCTGGAATGCGCCACAGATAGGCGCCCGCCAGGAACACCGCGGCACCCGCGAGCCCCGGCAGAAACAGATGCACCCAGGCGGAAGCAGCGATTGAGGCAGCCAGTGGTCGAGTGAACGTGATTACGCCGGTGAGCAGCAGCGCCAGGGCTACTATTTTAAGATACGTTGTGTGCCAGAAGATCAGCGCCAGGCGTGGAATTGATTGGCGCAGCGAAAGGAAATACAGCAGCGCAATAACAATCGGCACGAGCGAGGAGCCGAGTGCCAGGCCAGCGTGCGACAGACGAGGGACAAGCAAGACAAACAGGTAGATGGCAACTGCGTGCGAAACGACGGTCACGGCTACCGCGACACGCGTTTGTTGCAGGGCGAGGGTGGCGTGGCCAAAAACAGAACTTACGCCGTTCAAGGCCAAGCCAAGAACTAAGTAGAGCAGGGCCACGGCGGTGAAAGCGGCGTCGCTCTCGCTAAAAGAACCACGCTGATATATCACCGCAATGAGCGGGTGGCGGAGCAACATGACGCTAATAATAATAGGAATTAACGTGAAGAGGATGAGTCGTACGCTTCCCGCGATCGTTTCCCGCATGCCGACATAATCCCGCGCAGCGGCTTTGCTGGAGAGGAGTGGGAAAATTACCATCGTGACGGAGTTGAGGAATATGAGCGTGAGGAGTTGCGTGATTTTCTCAGCAAATTTGAGCGCGGCGAGGCTGCCGGGCGTGAGGCTGGAGACTAAAACGCGATACGTTATGCCGGCGGCTTGGGTCACTAGGACAGATACAATAAACGGATAGACCAGTTGCCAGATACGACGGATGACCGGGTCGTGTGGTTGAAAGATGAAGTGGTAGTTGAACCCCTGGCGCTTGAGCCCCCACACTAAAAAGCTGAGCTGGAGGACGGCGCCAGCAACGCTGCCGATCGCCAGCGAGTATATTCCGAGTGATCGTGCGAGCAGGAGCACTGCGATAATTGAGGCACTCGGCGCGATCAGGCGCAGCATGGCGGGAATGGCAAATTGTTTAACAGAGTGGAGGATGGCAGTGGCGAGTTCAACGACATAGAGCAACACAAACGAGGGCAACAAGACGCGCAAGAGCTTGATGGTGAGGGAACTCGTGGCGGCGTCGAATCCTGGTGCGATAAAGTGAATAAAGGGCTCAGCAAAAACTCCGAGGAGCGTGGTTACGACGAGAAAAATCGCGGCGGTGATGTGTAATACGTTGAGCGCAAGTTGCCAGGCTTCGTGGCGCTGTTGACGCGTGAGGTGTTCAACAAAAATGGGGATGAAGACCGCTGTAATTGAGCCGCCCAGCAGTAATTTTGATAGGAGCTCTGAGGTAGACAGTGCCATGAAGTAGGCGTCGGTTTCCGCGGAGGCGCCGAAGTAGTAGGCAACGACGAGCTGCAAAAAGAAGCCAATGACGGCGCCGCCAAAAGCAGTGAGGCCAATAAGGCTGGCAGAAGAGGCAGTGGCGCGAAATTCGTTCGTCATAGCAACGAATACTCCCAGCTGGCTGCGGCTACTTGCCACAGATCTAACAGTGCAATCAGGGCAAGGAGTGAGAGGACAAGCGTGACCACACCGCGGCGCTGGTGCGGGTGTGGCTGGAGGTAGTGCTGCAGCGCCTGGGCGCCGGCGGCGGCAAAGTAAGCCAGGGCGAACGTCGTGAAAATAATGAAGTAGGGTAGTGATGCATACACGAGCAGTATCCCCAAGAGGCCAAGTGCGCCTACGGGCAGCCGTCCCCGATCAGCCCGGCTGAGGCACCAGATAAGACCGATGAGTCCGAGGGAGCCACTCAGCGCGCCGAGGTAGCTGCCAAAATGATCCCAGGAGACGCCGGCAACTTTGGTAGCGGCAACTACCTGATTTGTATCGAAGAAAATGTCGCGGATGCTGGCGGGGCCGGCAGTGACGAAGCTCGCGAGCGCAGCGTTGCGCGGGCGGGAGATGGGCCGTCTCGCGAGGCTGAATACGAGTGGCAAAAATGCAGCCAGCAGCAGGGTCTCACGCTCGCCCAGCAGCTGGAGCGAAAACCAGCTGGTGAACGCGAACGCGTGGGCGCCAATGAGTGCAGGCAGGAGCGAGAACTTTGCTCGACGTAGGAGTAGGAGCATGCTGCTGAGCGCCGCGAGGCTGGTTATATAGAGTAGCAGTGTTGGGCCGCCTTGCAGCGCAATAGGCAGGCAAAAAATCGCGGGGAGACCGAGAACATACACCGGCAGGTACGGCAGCAGGGTCAGCACGCTGCCCAGGATGAGTAAGCCACCGAGGTACAGAGCCAAGGTTGGATGATATCGGGCGTAGATCTGATACGCGGCTGGTGCTGCCTGGGCGGCATCGTTAACGGTTAAGGTTACGTTCGAAGCGTCAAAGGTTGCATCGAGCTCGCGCTGCTGGAGCCGCACGGCACCGCTGAGTTCCGCTGGCACGGCAATGGTTATCGTAATTACTTCTCCTGGCTCTGTGGCAAGTGGTGGATCAAAGCGCACTTGCGCTGCGCCCTCGGCATCGATAACGCTCGCTGGAATCGAGCGGGTGGCCAGCAGTGAGGAGCCGCGCAAGACATTCACTTCAATAGAATCGTCGCCTGGATGTATGGCCACAGGTCGAAAGAATAGCCCCAGCCGCGTCAGAGATGTGCGTCGAGCAATGAAGTCCTGCTGGTAGCTTGTACCTGCCTCAAGTATCAGGCCGCTGTCGATGCCCTCTGTGGGAGCCAGGTTAATATATTCGCGGTCAGTATCGGCGGTGAATAAGAGTATCCCTACTGCAATCAAAGCCAATGCCAGGAACAGTTTTTTCATAGGACTTTCTCTCGAGTTAGAACGCTGCGCACATAATCTTTCAGTTCAGGCCAGTTTGGCAACGTTGGCGTGGTGCGGGCCGAGATACTCTCTAACTCCCACCAGACAGGATCAGATGCACGGCGAGGAGTCGAGAAGAACATTAGGTCAACCGAGCCGTCGCGGTCGGCGAGTTTGTTGGTGAGGGGGATGGTTATATTTTTAGTAAGTAGTCCGCCAGCTGGCGGAGTAGTGAGTAGCTCATTTTGGTTATATATTTCTTGGCGCGGGTAGCTGAGCCAAAATGAATTTTCGCGGATGCCGACTTCGAGTTTGGCCAGATCCCGCGGGGCGAACGTAATCGTGAGCGTAAGCGACTGCGCAAGTACTGGTTTTGTTAGGTACACGTCGCTATGCGCCATTTCTTCTGTGATGTGCCAATGGTTATCAACTTGTGGATAGGCAATGCCATGAATGTTCTCGAGCGGCCCGAGGTTGGGTGAGGTTGGCAGCAGCGTACCCAATACGCACAGGAGTACGAGCAGAGCCAAGGCAACAATAATAATTCGGGAGATCATTTGGGCGTGAGAAATTTTAGCCGCGGATGCAGCGCAGCGAGCCGCTGACGATCGACGGGCGTAAACTCGCCGAGAACAATAAGCGTTAAGCCATACAGCAGAAACGCAACCACGTATTGCGGCACCAGCAGCGCGGGGGAGGCTGGCCAGAAGTACGTAATGCTCACCGCAATGATGGTGCCGATAACAACATTGATCGTGCTGCGCAGCGGCAAGGGGAGACGAAATGTTTTGAATGTGTACGCCGTGAGCACGAGCAGCCCGAGCAGGCTCACACTGGCTGTTTGCCAGGCGGCGCCGAGTAAGCCCCAGCGCGGCACGAGATAGGCGCCAAGAACGGCACTCGCACTCAACATGCCAGCGGTGGTAAGCAGACCGGCTTTCGCTTTACCGGCGCCGGCCACGATGTTGACGAGCAGTAGGTAAAACGATAGGGCCGACAGGCCGACCATTAAGATAGTCAGCGGAGCTGCGGCCTGAGCATACTGGCGCGAAAAGAAGAGAATGAGCAGATTCTCGCTGGTTGCAGCGGCGAGCGCGGAGGCCTGAATAATGAGTGCAATGAGGTAGCGCAGCGTATCACGGATAAAGAGCGTTGCCTCAAAGCGCGAGGCGCCGGGGCGAGTGAGGGCTGAAATGCTCGGTAATAAAATAAACGCGAGGCCTTGTAAGAGCAGGTATGGAATGCGCGACAGTGTTACCGCGGCGTTGTAAAAGCCGGCTTGAACGTCGTCGCGCAGAAATGCCTTTACCATGAATAAATCCAGGCTGATCAGAATTTGTAACCCGATCAGAATGACAACGTAGGTGCCGGCAAACGAGAGAAATGCTTTTATGGGGAGGCGCCGATCGTGGGTGCCGCCAATGCCACGCGTCCAATACCAGCCAATGATGGCGGCGATAACGCCGCCAATGGCAAAGCTGGCGAACGCACCAAAGATGCCGAGGACGTAAATGAGCGAGATGGCAGCGAGTAATTTGATGATGGCATACAAGCTGGTAAGCGCCGCCTGCTTCCTGAAGTGATGCATGCCAGCTAAAAATTGGACGAAGACTTGGAAGAACGCCTGCAGGAAAATGACGCCGGCAATGAAGACGATATACCTGGTTAAGGTCGCATCGCCCAGCAGCTGCGCTAGGAGCGGAGCGATGCCGGCGGTGAGGCCGGCGACGCTGAGTGCAACAACTAATTGAATGCGCAGGGCCTGGCGTAGGGTGCTTTGCGCGTACTCTTCGCCCTGGGCGGTAAAGCGCGAGACGGCACTAGGGATGCCGAGCGTAAGGATCATGCCGGCGATTGTTTGAATGCTAAGGACAATGCCATAAATGCCGTAGGGCCCTGGGCCTAGCACACGGGCGACCCACGGGTGCGTAATGTAGCCAAGCAGCAGCACGACTGCCTGGGCGATCACCAGAGAAATAGCGCCAACAAGACGGGATTGCTTCATAGTTGTAGTTCGTGGGCAATGCCGAGAGCAATGACATCAATGGCGACGGGAAGTTGGCGAGGATTGCTAAGGGTAAGCGTCATAAAACCTTTCTCATCCAATGGTACTGCATGGTCGGAGATTTTGATTGTGGAATCAGAGCTGGTGACAGGATGCACTGCGCCGGTTGGTGTGATTACCGTGAGCTCGGCCGGCAGCTTAATAAGGCGCAAGTACAGTTCAAGGCCGGGCTGAGTGTAGGCACCAATGAATTGCCCGACATTGAACTGCAGGGGTATGAATGGCGCTGTGGTGGTGCGGTATGTTCGGCCATTTTGAACCGTGGGGTCAGAGAGGCGCGTGGCACGCAGGCTGGCTGGCAGGTGCTTGAAGGTGTCTTCGCGGTCGCCGATGTCGTTGGCGAGAGTGGTGGGTTGAAGCAGCCAAGATGTTTGAGGCCCGCCGGCCTCCTCAACACCAGCCTTCGCTAAAGCTTCGGCTGGCAAGCCAGATATCGCTGCATCTAAGAAACCTGGCCTGCCCAGCGAAGCCCGCAGGGCGGAGTTGGGTGTTTTCCCGGCCGGCGATCTGTTCGCATACAACACAATATCCCCTCCTCGCGCGACTTCTCGCAGCGCCGGGTTGTGTTGAAAACTTGTGGCGCTGCTGCCAGTGATGCCGGTGATGTAGGCAATGTCATGTTTGGCCATGAGCTCAGTGATTTCTGGCAGGCTGCCAAGCGCGAATATTTTTTCGAAGTCGAGCTGCTTCACGTACAGCTCCTGGCGGGTCGGCGACTGCACGGCCTCCCGCATTTGGCGCTCAATGTCGGCGGCGAGTCGCGTAAACATGCCGTGCTTGGTCAACAGCAGCCAGGAAGCCGCACGGCGGTTGTAATCGTCCGTCAGAATATGATGCGCTGGTTGTTCTTGCAGCCAATCATGGAGCCAGAGCTGCTCGGGTGCTAGTGTGGAGTTGGTGCGTGCTGTCGGCGAGAGCTGATAGGCTTGATACACTGAATTAACTGTGACAAGAACAACGGCGAGTACGAGGGTCAGCCGATAGACGCGCGGCAGTTTATTCGTAAGACGCGCCAGCGCATACGCGGCCGTAATGCTCAGGGGGATCACGCTGTAAAAAAGCGCGCGGACTGGCGGGATGTCGATGTAAAGCCGCGGGCCTTGTGAGAGCAGGAGCAGTACGACGACCGACGCAACGAATGGCAGCGCAACTTTGTGTCTTATCATCAGCGCAAGACCGGCGAGGCCGAACAATAACCAGGTGCCTCCTATCAGGCGCGGATAATCGCTCAGGCTGGGTAACTCATTCGCGAGGTGCGGCGTCGTGGTAAAAAGATGCGGAATTTTTTCGTGCAGGCCAAGCGAAAATCCTGCGGCGATCAGCAGAAGCAATAGCAGACCTACTGCCGCTGCCTTGCCTTGATGATTGCGTGTCAGGCGGTCGAGATCGTGTCGGTGCCGGCTGAAAAATATACCAGCGAGCGGAATGAGCAAGAAGGCGGCGATAAAAGCAGAAAACTGATGGCTGAGGGCCAGGGCGATACCCAGAAAAACCGCCAGCGTTGCCTCGCCCCAGTGCCAACGCCGGATCAGGCGCAGGGCAATGATGAGTAGGCCAAAGGCGAGCAGTTCGCCCACGATATTTTGCAGGTGATAGCCTGGCTCACGTAGATACCGTAAGAACCGGTAATGGGTGAGCACAAGCACCGGGACAGCAAAACTAAATTGTCGATACGTGGGCGGCAGTATTTCATGGGCGAGCGCCCAGGAGATCAGCGCAGCAGCGATGGCGAATGCAATCGAGAGCAGCCCGACTGCAATAAGTTTAGCTTCTCCGCCCAATGACGCCGGTGTTAGCTGCATGACTAGCGCAGTGATTGCGTGGAGGCCAGGAGTATAAAAATCGACCGGATCACGATTCAGCCTGGCGAGGGAAGCGGCATAGTTGGGCAGGTGCTGCTTTGTTACTATTTCTTGTGCCCAGAAAATCGCTTTCTGAGCATCCCCCGTTGGCAGCCCGTCCTGGTTGAGCAAAAACGGCACGGTGAATGCGGCAAAGATAAGTGTTGCCGCAAGCAGAAGTAGGCTGCATGCCCACAGCGCCCATAGTGAAAACCCACGACGTTGGCTAAGCAGCCCCGCGATTGTTATGACAGCGGCGACGGCCGCGGCGAGCCACACCGGCTGGCCGAGGGCGAGCGAAGTAAAGGCAATGAGGGTATTCAGCGCTATGCTCCACAGCACTGCTTGGGCGGCGAGGGGCGGTATTTCGCTCAGCGTTGTTGGGCGGCGAATGATTCCGACTCCGGGAATAAGAAATAATGCTGGCGGAATAATGACGGTGAGTGTGGCAGCGAGAAAACTCATAGCTTGAGTGCTTCCGCAAAGCGCCGGGTAAGCTTGGGCCAGGCAAAGCTGCTCGCGCACTCGCGCAGCAGCACTTGTTCGCTGTGCGTGAGTGGCTGCTTGAGGGCGGCAACAACTTTTTCGGCATACGACCTGGCGCTGCCGGGCGTGGCAAAAAAGCGTTCGTGTAATTGATCGGGCAGCAGGTACGGGCGAATGCCAATGTTGCTGGTGACGATAGCTCGGCCGGCGCTGGCCGCGAAAAGCGTTCGCGAGCTGCTCTTGGCTCGATTAGTTATTGAGTCGTCGACGGGGTCGATAACCAGCGCGGCGTTATTCAGGAGTGCTTCGACTTCGCTTGGCGAAAAACGGCCGTGCCACGTTACGGCGCGGCTTACTCCCGCGTGTTCAAACTGCTGACGGAGACTCTCAACATCATCGCCATCACCTGCAATAGTGAGGTGCGTCGCGGGAAATTCCTGCCGGACGCGCTGGAGAATTTCCGGTAGTAAGTCGACCCGGTGCCCGGAGCCGAGCGATATGCTGCCGAGGTAGAGGAGCCGAGCGCCGGCCTCTTTAACACCTGGTGTTAACGCCGAAACACCAGGTGTTTTCCCGGCCGGCGCCGCAATGCCGGTCGCAATCATCACTACTTTTTTACTGTCACGCGTAAGCTGCTCGAAGTGATCGTTGAGGAATGGTGTTGCGGTAATGATTACCTCGGCGAGCTTTGCGCCAGCCCGCTCGGCCCAGTGGACAGCGGCGCGCTGGGCGAGCGAGGTGAGCTTGTTGGCCGTGAGCTCAAAATCATCGACGTCGAGAATAAAACGGGTGCGTCGCAGCTTGCTGTATAGCCAGGCAGCCAGCACGCTCTCGGGCAGTGATTTACTGATAATCACTATGTCGGGCTTGAGGCGCAGTAGGGTGAACATTGCGCGCAGGATATTTATTTTGAGCCTGCCGATTAAGGCGATGCCGCGCAGTCGCTTTTTGCCTGTTGCGGTTCGAGCAAAAGGATCTCGGCCGGTGACGTGGATTTTGAAATTCTCAGTAACTGGCTTTTGCTGGCCCCGGTGGACTAAAACGTGCACTTCGTGGTTTTGTGCTAATTCGCGTGCCAGCGGGAAAATGCGGCCGATATTCGTCGACCCGGTTGGGGTTTGGGTGGTAATAAACGCAAGGCGCATGGGGTCTTTGTGAAGTATGACATATAGCGCAAATATCGACCTAAAACAAGGATAAAATAAAAGCCGCTCGGTGAGCGGCTGGTGTGTGCTTAGAGCATGGGATGTAGTAGCCATGCTACTTCAGAACGGGGTCTAACAAAGCTACTTGCGTTTTACCGAGGCGTTCACAGAGCTGATTGAGCCCAAAGAATCTGCGCGATATCCCATAAGCTGCGCATTCGCGTATCATTTCGGCAGCAATAGTCTTTGTCATCGCGTAAATCTGGCGATCTAACTCATCTACATCAAATGTTCCGCTGGGGTCCAGTTCGAGGGCCATTCTTTCTGCTTCTTCTGCACCTAAGATCTCTCTTTGGCGTGCTTCAGTCATTTTAGTGCTCCGTTCGGATTTGAATGTGCGAACAAAATTCAGTCGCTGGGACTATAGCGCGGCGTAGGCAATTAGGCAAGGTTCAGCCGAGGGCAAGATCGAGCGCGTCGAGCATGCTGTCGAAGAAGTCCTCAGCTGGCTCTTGCTGGAGTTCGGCTAATTTCTCTCGATCTACCCAGATAAAGTCTGTATGCTCCGAGCTCAGCTGCACCTTGTCGATAGTGGCATTAATGCGAAAATATAGGATCACCATATCTTTTTGATCCTCGCGGTGAAACCCACGTTTCGCGAGGAGTAAATTCTGAATTTCTATATTTCTGGCTCCCGGCAATTCCTCACTTATTTCGCGTATGAGTGCCTCCTCGGGTGACTCCGGCTGGTTTAGCCGGCCACCGGGCAAATCCTAAACTGCCACGCCTTTTTCCGGGCCATATTGAATCATGCCGCGCAGCACCAGCGCCTTTTTGTCTTTGATGAGAATACCCTTGGCCGCGACTTGGAAGAGGTGAGGCATCGCTAGCAGATGCTAGCCAAGGGGAGCAGATCGCTGGGAACATGGGTAAGGATTGGTTTCTGGTGACCTTTCTTGAGTGCTTCATTGTAAGCTATTTTAGCTGTGGCGCCTGAACTAATGACCGTTATTTCATTAGTCTCAAGTGCCACCCACTGGCCGCGATATTTTTTGAATAGCTTTGTCCAGTTCTTAGCCATGCTATTAGTCTAACGCTAAGCTATTGTAGCGTCTATGCATTTTGCTGCTTGATAAAATAAAAGCCGCTCGGGGAGCGGCTGGGTTGCTAAATTTTACGATTGAACGACTAGCGATCACTCAATCGATTTCCTCTTGCGAAAAATAGAACGAGGTCGGGACGCCAGGGAGCGCAAGCTGCATACACGCGGCGATAACTTCTTGATAAACTAACATTCTCTCGCAGTGAACTTTTGAAAGCCAGCAGCCATGCAACTTTACACCGCACAACCCAAGTAAGCCGACTGATACATTAGAAAAATCCAATTCCGGAATTTCCATATTGTCGATAAAGAGCTGCTCGATGTCGGAATTCCTAATGCAGATGGCGCCCTTAATGATGGACTCCCCTATGATTAGTTTTTCGCAGGTTAAGTCGTGAATCATGAGTGGGCCATTAATGTTGACTGACTTTATCTTAACGGTGCCTTTTGGACTACTTCGTCGATAGGAAGAGAAACTAAGCGAAAAAATCGCCATTGATTCCTTGCATTGAATGTCCTGGAGAATCACTTCGTCTTCGTCGACCGTAGCGTGTAAGATAACCCGATGCTTTTTTATGGCATCTTGGATGTCCTTATTGCTTCTGAGGCCAACAATGCCAGTTAGGGTGCGAAAGCGCTCGGTTAGAGCTTGTTCGAGTTCTGAATAGTCGCCAGGTCCCATAACAGCCTCCGTTGAGTTGTAAGGTGCGGTGGGGGGGGTGAAGAAAAACAAATTCAGCCGGCTGCAACTATAGCGCGCTGGAAGCAATTAAGCAAGCCAAAAAAACACTATTCGACGGGAGGCCTTACGTCGTCTGGCGTTTGAGTTTTTGGATCAGGGGCCAGATTTGGAGAGCTGATTTGAGGAGCGTCTTGGTGTCCAGCTTGCTGCCGTCTTTGGATTCCCAGGCAATGGGAAAGTTCTTTATTGTGTAGCCGGCGCGGACTGCTTTGTAGGCAACTTCAGTATCAAACAGCCAGCGCTCTTCTGTGAGACGCGCGAAGAGCGCGCGGGCGACCTCCCGCCGATAGCCTTTAAAGCCGCACATAGTATCGATGGCACCGAGGCCAAAGATGGCCATGTAGTGCCGATAGAGCCAGCCGGAGAAGCGGCGCAGGGGCGAGTGGCGCTGCGTTTTGGCACCCGGCAGCCAGCGGTTGCCAATGCCGATCTGGTGGCTCTGCAGCGCGGCTAGCATTTTTGGCAGCTCAGTGATGGGCGTGGCGCCATCGGCATCCATGAAAATGATGTAGTCACCGGTCGCGGCCATCACGCCGGTTTGGACGGCGGCGCCCTTGCCGCGATTGGCGCTGTGGGCAATAACTTTCAGGGGAAGCTCTGACTGATAGCGCTCGGCGATGCGTTTGGTTTGATCTCGGCTGCCGTCGTCGACAATAATAATTTCATGTATGAGTTGCGGGTGAGCTGCGGAGAAGCTGGCGACTGAGGCTAAGAACGCGCCGAGGCGCGCTTCTTCGTTGTAGGCGGGAATGACCAGTGACGTTTTCATATGGCTAGTGTATACAAGAGTCATGATTTTGGCAGTTTTGTTTTTGCTCATCTCTTCCCTGTTGGCTAGCGGAATTTTGTTCAAGCATCAGCGCTGGCTCTCGTATCTCGCCGCGGCTGGCGTTCTGTTTGAGGGCGAGTGGCTGCTGTTGACGCTCGTTGATCGACTGAGTGTTACCGCCTCGTCTTCGCGCATTGTATTTTTTATCGGCTCATGTGTTTTGCTGCTGGCAGCCGGCTTGTTCTATCGACGCTGGACGCTGCCGGTATTTTCTTTCCGGCGCGAGGTGCCGGTGCTTATCGTGCTGGCGCTGGTACTGGCGGCAGCAGTTTTGATCGCGAACTTCAACGGCTACCAGAATGGCGACTGGGTGACGCACGGTTTTTACAACGGAGACACGGCAACGTTTATTTCCCTCGTCCAGCGATCGCTGCTCACTGATGAATTAGTACGCACGAATCCGTTTGCGGGGGGCGGGGAACTTGAGTACCCGACGCTCGTGCACGCTGGCGTCGCCACCGCGCTGACTGCGTTCGAGTGGGAAGAGGACTGGCTGAGATTGCTACCCGTATTCACGTTTGCCCAAATTGCTTTGACCGTGCCGCTGCTGTTTCTGTTGTGGGATTTGAGCGTGCGCACTTCTAAAGAACGTTGGCTAGGCCTGGTTCAGGTGGGGTTGCCGCTCTACGTGTTGGCCCTGGCCTGGGATAACTACGTGTATCCGCAGAGTCATTTCTTTTTAACGGCATTATTTCTGCTGCTGATCTGCCTCTTGCAGCGCGCGTTTGCGGAGCGGCACTTCGCTGAATACATCTGGGTGGTGCCGGCCGGCCTGGTGACGCTGGTGCTGCTCTTGAGCAACGCGGTGACAGGTACGGCAGCGGTGGCCGCTACGTGCGTTTTTTATTTTTTGCGCGCAGCGGATAAAAGTCGGCCGATCTGGCAACGGGCTGATTATTTGTTGGGCGTATTGATGTGGCTGGCGCTGTTTCTCTTCTTTACACCGGGCGAGGCCGCCTGGGGACTGCCGCAATTTTCATACACGGCGGCTGGTGCGATGCTGCGCCTCTCTCCGGTTGTACTGGCGCTCCTGGCAGCGTTCGTGCTGAATCTGGAGGGACAGCGGTATCTCGAAATTACCGGCGTGGCGCTGATGCTGCTGGCGGTGTTCACGTTCTTTGGCTCGACGCGCGATATTGTGGTTGAGAACGCCGAGCGCTTTTTCTACTACGCAGTTCTGGTGGCCTGGCCGGCGTTGGTGAACCCACTGATTCAACTGGCTTACTATCTGCGCCGGCGGTTGCTGTTTACGACGCTGTCGCTTGGGCAGACGGTAGCTGGCTGGGGTGGCTTGGTCGTTTTTCTGCTGCTTTTTCTGTTGCCGGCAGGGGCCAGTGTGGCTAGTGCGCACGATAACCTGATGTTTCAGGATGAGCAGCGCGTGAGCGCCGCTGAGCTTGAGGCTTTGCAGTGGCTGAATGATGCAGCCTCGGCTGAGGCAGTGATTTTAGCGGCGCCAACTCCGCCTTTTGCCGTGCCGATGTTTACTGGGCGGGCTTTATTACGCACAGAATATTGGCTCTCACCAGGGGATGCTGTACAAGCGCAGGTGAGCGCAGCCTGGACGAGCGATCGCGCGGCGCAGCAAGAAGTCTTGCCGAGGGCTGATTATGTGGTATTAGATTATGGTTGGGAGAGCGCCTGGCAATTAGATTCTTATGAAAGAGTTTTCGACAACAAGGGCAGCGTCATCTATCGCAACAGAAAGCGCGATTGAGCTGGGTGCGTGGCAGGTGATGACCACCATAGCGGCCCCGGCGGGTGATGCGGCGCCGGTCAAGCAAATTCATGGCGGCAATATTGTATCTATTGACGCGGCGGCAGTAACTTGGGCCGACGGCATTGTTCTTGACCGCGCGGGAGTGCGAGCAGCAATTGCTACGGCTGATTGTGCGCCGGTGGTTATTACCAGTGGGGAGCTAGCGTTGGTGCTGCACGCCAGCCGGAAATCGCTGGTGCGAGGGCTTCTAGATAACGCGACGACGTATATTGATCCAGTTCAGATTGATCATATTTATGTGGGCCCGCACATTAGCGAGTACCGCTTTTCTTTCACAGAAGAAGAACGACTGCTCCAGCGTTTTCGCGAACGATACCCGCAAGCAATTCATTTTCATAAAGGCAAAATGTACGTTTCGCTCCGCAAGGCGCTGAGGCAGATCTTCCACGAATGGGGCGTGCACGAACAAAAAGTACAGTTTGATGGCCGATGCACCTATGACACGGCATACTTGCCCTCGTATCGGCGGTGGTTGGACGGCGGCAAGCTGGGCGAGCTCGGGCGCTTGTGGACTATTGTCGGGCGATAATTTTCAACTGATTGAGTAGCTTGCCTGCTGCGCCAGGCCAGGAGTGATGCGTATGTGTGTAGGCGCGAGCCTCTTTCCGTAGCTGCGGCGCGGGTAACTCGTGCGTGAGCGCCTGAATCCAGGCCTGGGCATTACTTGGAGGTAACAAGCGGCCACTGTGGCCATCATGAATCGCGTCGGGAATGCCATCGATGTGGCTGGCAAACACCGGCCGATTGCACAGTGCGGCTTCGAGCATAACGAGGCCAAAACCTTCAACGTCCCCGGAAACGGGGATATTTGGTTGAATAAAGGCGTCGACGGTGTTGTAGAGGATTTTGAGTTGCTGGTCGGATACTTTGCCGAGGAGAATGACCCTTTCTTTCCCTTTGAGCCTCTCTCGTTCCGGGCCATCGCCGGCGATGAGATAGACGTAGTTTTCCGGGAGGTGGGGCAAGACATTTTTAATGAACCAGGCGTGGCCTTTGCGGTGGACTAGACGACCGACGGTGAGGAGAATTTTTTGATTTGTAAGTTGTAAGTTGTAAGTAGTAAGTAGTAATTCTAATAAATCACCTCTGGTGATGCTCGGGTCATAGAATCTGTCGGAAATGCCGGGGGTGATGACAGCCCGGCGGCCGCGAACCGGTACATGTTCTAAATTAGTGTTCACTGATTGGCTGATGGGAAAATAGGCATCTAGGTTTCTGAAAAACAACCTGAGGTAAAGCTTATAGAGCCAATTATTGAACGTGATATCGAGGCCATGAACGATCACGGCGACAGGCTTATGGATAAATAATGTGATCAGCCAACCGACTAGCGACAGCATAGGGTCGCCGAGCAGAATAGCATCGCTTTTGCGGGCGGCAGCAAGCGCCCGGGGCGTGATTGTGAAAACAAAAAAGGGCGATGTTGCCCGGGCGCCAACGTGAGCTAAGACGGTGATGTCAACATTAGCCTGCTGCTTGAGTTCGCGGGCTAGCTCAAAGCTTAAACGCTCCATCCCACCCCCGTGCTGACCGTAGGCGCGGGTGATGTAGAGGATGTTCATTTGGAATAGGCAGCTTTACGAGCGTGGTACACCGCTTCTTCTGTGATAATGCGATTACGGTGCATCATGTCGGCCAGTAGTGAGAGAAAGAGCAGTAGAAAACCGACAATAATTAACACCCCGGACAGCTGAACAAGTGAGCGATAGGGGTACGTCTGGCCGGTATTCAGAAAGTGGTAGAGCAGGAAAGCGCCGCTGCCGACACCGGCGGTAAAGATGATGAGCCCCGGGAGGCCGAAGAAGTAGTGTGGTCGGTAATCGCGGGCAGCGCGAAAAATGATCGTGAATGCTTTGAGTCCATAGCGCCATAGGTTATTGGCAACGCGCGATTGGCCATGCTGGCGCTCGCCCTGGACTTTGAGGGGCACTTCGGCCATGGCAATGTTTTTGAAAGCCAGGTCAATAAATGTTTCTTGTGTGTAGGTAAAATGGCCAAAGAGCGTTAACCGCAGCGCCGCTTCGCGCGAATAGGCTCGAAAGCCGCAAGAAACATCGGTGAAGTGCTTGCGGGTAATGAAGTTAATGATTCGCACCATCCAGAGATTCCCCCATTCTTTAATGGCGGGCATGACTGGCATAAATTCTTTCTTGGCGAAGCGGCTGGCGGTGACGAATTCAGCCTGGCCACTTAAAAGCGGGGGCAGTAGCCGCGGAATATCGCCAGGATTAAATTGGCCGTCGGCGTCCAGATTAACAATGATATCGGCGCCAGCCTTGAGGGATTCACGAATGCCAGTTTGGAAAGCGGCGCCAACGCCAAGGTTACGGCGGTGGCTAATCACCGCGGCACCAGAGGCCGCGGCCAGAAGAGCCGTGGCATCGGTTGAGCCATCGTCGACGACGATTGTTTCGATGCTGGTGATGCCAGGAATCTGGCGCGGGATGCCACTGATGACCTCTTTTATTGTTCGCTCTTCATTGAGCGCAGGGATGACAACAATGAGCTTCATGGGTTTTAATTGTGCCATATTTGAAGCGTTTACTATAGAGGCGCAGCTGTTTTTGTCAATCCTGGTGAAAGTTTGGTAGTATAACACGGTGAAGATGAACAGGGGATTTAGCGCACTGCTGGTCGTGGCAGTTTGCGGGGGGCTTATGCTACCCAACGGCGCAGCCGCGGCTGGTTTAGGTGATCGTGTTAATGAAGCCTTTCGAGCTGCGTTCGGCCGCCAACCGCTGCCAGCAGAAAATAGCTATTGGGTGGGGCGCGTGCAGCGCGGGGAGAAAACGACGTTTACTGATTTGCTGGGGGCAATGTACTACGAGAAAGCGCACGGGAGCTCAAAACAAATTGGTACTGTGCTGGGCGTAAAAACAACAACGGCCGCAAAGAAAGATGACAAGCAGACATTGACGGTTGATACTCTGCCGGAATTTGTGAAGATATATAAGCGCGATCCATCGAATGCGGAAAAAGCCTGGTGGCGCAAGCGTATTGCTTGCGATGAAATTAAGACTCGCGCGGCACTGCAAAAATCGATGGGTTTTCATAAAGCTAAGAACGTGGGTAAGGGCTCAGACGCTATTTGTGGTGCTAAAGCTGGCTCGGCGCAAGCAAGCGCTGGGCCAAGCGGCACGACCCGCCGCGCCGTGGCCGGCATTAGTAATCACCCCATGGGTGATCAGGTGCGAATTGGGATTTACTCGACGGATGGGCGCGCTATTCACGTGACAAGCGACGGGAAATACCAGATTCGCGAGGGCGGATCGAAAATTCTTACAACCGTGGGCAAAGAGGATGTTGTTCAGGTGAGCTGGTCGGGCGGGAAATATCATGTGCGGGGCAGCGGGCATTCTTTTGACACCGAACAGGAGATTCGTTTAGTTCCGCTGAATCAGGCAATTATGGAAATTTCCAGCTACAGCGACAAGTCGGCGACGATAGCCGGGAAAAATTACAATCGGTTCCGCGGAATTATTGAAATACGCATGAGCGATGATAAGAAAGTGTTGTGGGCGATTAACGAGCTCCGGACAGAATATTATTTGCGGGGGCTGGCAGAGACGTCTGGCACAGGACCCGAGGAATACTTAAAAGCGTTGGCTGTTGCCGCGCGCACCTACGTTCTGTATCACAAGGTAGTGACGGGCGGACGGTCTGTTAACGGCGGTTGGGATATTAATAACACGGCCGATGATCAGCTGTATCGGGGGTATGAGTATGAAATCATCACACCGCGGATGGCGAGCGTCTTTAATCAGGTGAAAGGGGTTATTGCGACCGATGGAGAGGGCGATAAGCCGGTGACAACGGTTTATTTCTCTGATTCCGACGGCCGGACGCGCAGCGCCAAGGAAGTTTGGAAAACCGATCGCTTCCCGCACCTGCAGCACTCCGTTGACGACCCGCACCATGCTTCAAGTACGTGCAAGGGTCACTGCGTCGGCATGAGCGCCCAGGGCGCCTACGGATTTGCCAATAAGGATGGCTGGAGTTTTCAGAAAATCTTGAACTACTACTTCAAGGGCATCAAGCTGGTTAAGGCGTATTGAGCGAGTACACTGAAAGGGTGAAGCTACTACTGCTGGCGGAAAACTGGGCGCCGCGGATTGGGGGGATTGAGACGTATTTGAGTGGGTTGGCTACGGCTCTACGCGATCAGGGAGTGGCTGTTGATGTGGTAGAGCCGAGCCGGCGGCGGTTTTTCTGGCCGGTGCTTAAACCGGCGTGGCTGCCGCTGTTTGTTTGGCTATACCGCCGAGCGAAGCGGGAAAAATATGACGTGATACTGTGCGGCAAAGCATTGTTCGAGGGACAGGTTGGCTATTACTTAAAAAAATATCTTGGCATTCCGTACATCGTCTTTACCTACGCGATGGAAATTGAAGTGTGGCTGGCAACGCCAAAGCACGAGCGGGCGCTCAAACGAGTGCTAAGTTCGGCCGACCGGGTGGGGTATATCAACGAGGTAACAAAGCAGGCGCTACTGGCGGCTGGGGTCAAACCAGAGCAGCTGATGAAACTGGCGCCGGCACTGCCGAACGAGACTCTTAGGCAAGTTCCGGCGGAGAGCGCTTTGCGCATACGGCATAAATATGACTTGGCTGAAAAATATATATTGTCGGTTGGCCGATTAATTCCCCGCAAAGGTTTTGATGCGCTGCTGGCAGCTTTTGCACTGCTCGACCAGACACAGTTCACAGATGTGCAGTTGGTTATTGTCGGCGATGGCCCGGAGTATGAACAGCTGGATGCGCTGGCGGCTCGCGAGATGGTGGAAAATAGTGTGCATTTCATCACCGATGCGTCCGATGAAGATTTGGCGGCGCTGTATGCGGGTGCCGCAGTGTTTGCACTGACGCCGCGGGAACTGCCCAATGATTACGAGGGATTTGGTATTGTGTATCTGGAAGCGGCGGCGCGCGGTGTGCCGGCAATTGGCACACGGACGGGCGGGGTGCCTGAAGCTGTGCTGCATGAGGAGACTGGTTTGTTGGTGCCGCCAGATGATCCGATGGCGGTGCGAGATGTGCTGGAGCGTTTGTTATCTGACAGGGCTTTGCGAGAGCGTTTGGGCACACGGGCTCGGGAGCGGGTCGAGCAAGAGTTTTTGTGGGAGCAGCGGGCGAAAATGCTTCATAACGTCTTGGCGGAGGTGGTAAAGTAAACCTGTGGCAGGGAAGAAATTAATGACGGATGACACGCAGCCAGCGACCAAAGGCGATGTTCGCCAGGCGCAGGAAGAATTGGCCATGATTGTGGCGAAGAGTTTTGCTAATGTTGTTACTAAAGAGGATGCCAAGCAGTTTGCGACTAAAGATGATCTGAAGAAGCTAGCCAAGAAAGTTGATGGCTTACAGAGTAGCCAGCTGGCAATTCTGAGTGTCGTTCAGTCGATCGATCAGCAGCTGCGCGAACACAAGACGCATCCAGACAGAATTGCGCGGCTTGAGCGCTCGGTATTTCGGTAAGGTTTATTCTAACGCTGCCCCCGCCTGCCACTGCATAGCGCCCAGCAGCTCGGGAAATAAAATCCCGCCGTATTTGTACAGTCGGCGGGGTGAAATCTTTTACCATCAACTTTTAAGCTTTCCTGACTTGCAGCATGAGCTCCTCGTGTAGCGCGCCTGGCGCGCGAAAGACAAACCGATATGTCGGGAAATTTCCCAGCTTATCGCGGAGGTCGGAAACCGAGAGGGCCATGCTGCCATCGGCTGGAGTCTGGAAGCTGTCGCTTAGACTGCGCCTGGTTCTACCGACCATGAGTCCTGCGACGTCAACTTGAACCGGAACGCGGGCATTTATGGTTTCGGCCAGAAACATTTGCGGCTCCGCCAGACCAGGCACTGCAATGTTCACTGAACTTAAGACGGCTCCGCAAACATACACATATTCCTTATTGGGGCCGGCATAGGCTAGCAGAATGGGGCACTGCTGCATGCCGGCAGGGAGCAGCTTGTGTGCGTAGGTTATGCTCTGCGCTTCGTGCCGGCTTAGCGCATCGATGTGGTGTTCTGCTTCTGTCTGGGCGACGGCGGCGCGCAATTGTGCTGGAGCAAAGT
>DATDVI010000056.1:0-5596 GCA_035290125.1 Candidatus Anderseniibacteriota bacterium | reverse complement strand
AGACCGCATTGTAGCGGCGGCGCGACCGTTTCAGGGAACGCCTGCCTGCGAGATCGCCTCGTTCGACCTCGTCCGCAATGCGAACGATCGAGAGAACCAGAGTGAGCTACCGGTGGGATACCTCTTTCAGGATCCGAGCCAATTCTGCGGCTTGCTGTTCGGCATGATTGATCGACAGGCTGGTGGCAAGAATGGACCGCTCTTGACCAACGGATACTGGAACATCTTTTATGTTCTGGTCAATGGTGAGGTCTTTGCGGTCGACGTCGACTGGGGTGCTGATAGCCGGCGCTGGAGCGTGCGTGCCGCTCCGCTGGACGATGATCGCTGGGGTGCTGGGCATCGGGTCTTCTCTCGCAACTGCTGACTCTCGATAATCAGCCCTATAGTCGCTTTGTAACTTTGTCCCTTGGACACTTGGTAACACTATGTTACTAGGAGTTCGAGGGGCTTTTTTATGCATCGACGCGTCAACGCGTCGATGTGAATTTATCACTAGTGTAGCTACAAGTAGGTATTCGCGTTACTCTGGATGCATGGACTTAACGAAAAAACACTGTGCGCCGTGTGAGGATGGAGCGGAGCCGCTGGGGGAGGCGGAGAGTCGGAAGTATGCCCAAGAGATTGATGCGGCGTGGCAGGTGGCAGAGAGCGGCAAGAAGATTCGGCGGGAATTTGAATTTTCTGATTTTAAAGAAGCGATCGCATTTGTGAACCGAGTTGCTGAGGTTGCCGAGGCAGAGGGGCATCATCCGGACCTCATGATTCACTACAAGAAAGTCATAGTTGAACTGTGGACCCATTCTATTGGCGGGCTCTCGGAGAACGATTTTATCCTGGCAGCGAAGATTGACGTGGCGTGACCTCACCCTCACCTCATTTGCGCTTTGAGTAATAGCTAATTACTGTTAGGACATGAATGACACCCCAACTTCTTCAGGCAGCACATCATCCGGCGACAAGTCGTCTGTCGGCGTGCCGGCGGCGATTGTGCTGGCCGGCGGCTTAGTTGCGCTGGCGATCTATTTCGGCGGCGACCGACCCACCACCCGGCCAACGGGTGGGACCGGTGAGGCAGGCGATGGGGCTGCCCCGGCGGCAGAGCAAGCGGGCGCGCAGGTTGGCGAAATTCGCCCCGTAACTGAGGCTGACCACGCGCGGGGTCCGGATAGTGCAAAAATCACGTTGATCGAATACTCCGATTTGGAATGTCCGTTTTGCAAGCGCTTTCACCCCACGGTTCAGCAGTTGATGAAAGAGTATCCGAGCGATGTGCGCTGGGTGTATCGGCACTTCCCGCTGGAGCAACTGCACAGCCAGGCGCCTAGAGAAGCCGAGGCGACTGAGTGCGCGGCTGAGCAGGGGAAGTTCTGGGAACTGACGGACTTGATTTACGAGGTAACGCCCTCGAATGACGGTTTGGATTTGGCGCAGCTGCCAGTGCTGGCTGGGCAGGCGGGCGTGGCGAATATTCCGCAGTTTGAAGCGTGTCTGGAATCCGGGAAATATGCCGATAAGGTGGCGGCGGATCTGGCTGACGCCACCGCAGCTGGCGGGCAAGGCACGCCCTATAGCGTTTTGATTGGACCGGACGACACCAAAGTGCCGATCTCGGGCGCGCAGCCATATGCGTCGCTCAAGGCGGCCGTCGATAAACTGTTATAGCTATGATCGCAGAAAGCGTGTCTATTCTGCCGATCTGGGAGTATCCTCTCTGGGGAAACCGGCTGCTTGACTACGTGATTGCGCTGGTTATTTTTTTACTGTTTGCACTGACGTTCAAGTGGGCGCAGTGGCTGATCTTGCGCTCGCTCGATCGTTTAACGCGGCGCACGGCAACGGAATTTGATAACGCTCTGGTGGCGGTTGTGCGGATAATTCGGCCGCCCTTTTATACGTTCGTTGCATTTTACATTGCGCTCAAGTACCTGACCATCCATGGCCTGGCCGAACGAATCGTCACGGTTATTCTGCTGTGTTGGCTGGTGTACCAGACAATCCGGGCGCTGCAAATTTTTATGCAGCACTACCTGCAGCGACGCTTGCGGCGGTCAGATACCAAAGCGCAAGAATCGATTACGCGCCTGGTGCACAGTTTATCGGGCATTATGCTATGGACGCTCGGCGGGCTGTTTGTCTTACAAAATCTGGGCGTGAATGTGACGGCGCTGATTGCTGGTTTGGGGATTGGCGGGGTGGCGGTGGCGCTGGCCAGCCAGAATGTGTTGGGGGACTTGTTTAGTTCGCTGGTGATTCACCTGGATAAACCATTTGTACCCGGCGATTTTGTTCGATTGAGCGATGAGGATGAGGGAGTGGTTGAGCAGGTGGGGGTGAAGAGCACCCGCATCCGGGCGACGAGCGGCGAAGAGCTGGTGGTGCCGAATAAAGAAATCACGAACACGATCGTGCGCAATTTTGGCCGGCGGGAATCGCTGGAGTAAGCCAGGTGCGCCGCATGATTGCATTGTTTCCCGCGCGGGAAGTTTTCATCGCGCTAGGGCCGCTGGAAATCCGCTGGTACGGATTTTTTTACGTGGTGGCATTTTGGCTGGCGCTGTGGCTGCTGCCGCGGCTGCAAAAATGGCGGGGGCTCATGCTCACCAAGGATGCTTGGCTTGTGGTGTTGGCGGCGCTGGCTGCGGGAGTTGTTGCAGGCGGAAGACTGGGCTACGCATTGTTCTATGAGCCGGAGTATTTTCTGCAGCGGCCGGTGGAAATTTTTGCGCTGTGGCAAGGGGGCATGGCCTCTCACGGCGGATTTATTGGCGTGGCGGTTGCTGTCGTAATCGCGGCGCGCTATCTCAATGTTGATCTGCTCAAACTGAGTGATGTCATCGTCGTGCCGGTGGCACTGGGGCTAATGCTGGGCCGCCTGGGCAACTGGATTAATGACGAGTTGTACGTGTCTCAGTTTGCTCACCTTGCGGCCATTGCTAAAAATTTGCTGATTGCGGGGGCGTGCTACTACTGGTTGAAGCGGGGGAACAAAATCGGTGCGGGCAGCGTGACAGCGCTTTTTCTCATTTTGTATGGCCTATTGCGTTGGCTCATGGAATACTGGCGTGAGCAGCCGTGGCCCTTGGTGTGGGGGTTGACGCGCGGCCAGCTTTTGACATTGCCAATTCTGGCGATGGGTGTATTGCTACTAGTATGGCGCAGCGAACGAAAGAAGTACAACGTGTAAAAGCCGCGGCGAGCTTTGCGGAGCTGTATGGCCGTCTCAATGACGGCCAGCGTGCGGCAGTAGATGCAATTGAAGGTCCGGTGATGGTGCTGGCGGGGCCGGGGACGGGTAAAACGCAAGTGCTGACGATGCGGGTAGCGAACATTTTACAGCGTACCGATATGGCGCCCTGGAATATTTTGTGTTTAACGTTTACCGAGTCGGCGGCGCTGGAGATGCGGCAACGTTTGCTGAAGATTATTGGGGAGGCCGCCTACCAGGTGCGGATCAGCACGTTTCATGCGTTTTGTAATGACGTTATCCAGGATTGGCCGGAGAAGTTTCCTTTTAGCGGCAGCGAGGTACTCGCGGAAGTGGAGCGGGTCGAAGTGTTTCGCCGTCTCCTGGATCAGTTGCTGGGGACCAGTGCACTCAAGCCTTTTGGCCAGCCGTATTTGTTTCTGCCGGATGTGATGCGGGCCGTGCAGCTGCTCAAGCAGGAAAGTATTACCGTGGAGCGTGCACGCGAGGCGGCTGTGACAGTACGTGATTTCTTGCGGCAATCGGCGGCAGCGCGGACAGCATTCATTCGCCTGCGGCCAGCCGAGCGTGATGCGATGGCAGTTGCGGCTGTGCGCGAGCAGCTGCGGGCGGCGACGGATCATGAGGCGCTGCGCGAGCTGATCGACCAGCCGTTTGTTCGCTTACAAGAAGCAGTGGCGTTGGCGGAGAATAAGCGGGAAGAGGGTAAGGCTCGCACGGCTCTCAAAAATTCACTCCAGCGCTTGTTCGACAAGTGGGAGCGCCACGCGCCGCGCCAGATAGAGCTGCTGAACGTTTACGATGCGTATCAGGCGTGGCTGGATCAGCACAGCCGCTTTGATTATGAAGATATGATTATGCGCGTGGTGGAGGCACTGCAAGGCGACGATGCCCTGCTCGCGCATTACCAGGAGCAGTTTCAGTATGTGCTGGTTGATGAATTTCAGGATACGAATGGCTCCCAGAATGAGGTGGTGCGGCTGCTGGGCAGCTTCTACCCGAATCCCAATATCTTCGTGGTGGGCGATGATAAGCAGTCGATCTTTCGCTTTCAGGGCGCCAGCCTGGAAAACCTGCTGAATTTTTACGAGCGGTATCGGGCAGATGTGCAGATTATTTCGCTGCACGATAACTACCGCAGCGGACAGCTGATTCTGGATGCGGCGGGAGCCGTTATTACCCATAATCGGTCGTTGCTGGCCCGGCATGTACCGAACGTGACCGAGGAACTACGCGCGCGCACGGATACGCCGGCTTCGCTTGCGTGGTACGCCTTTGACACCGAGGACGAAGAGAATTTCTTTGTGGCGACCACGATTCAAGGGCTGCTCGAGGTGGGGGTGGCGGCAGACGAGATTGCGGTGCTGTACCGTTTTAATCGCGATGCCGACAGCTTGGTGGATTTACTCCTGCGTATGCGCGTGCCAGTGCGACTGGAAGCAGGGGAGAACGTGCTCCAGGATCCGCGCGTCCGGCAATTTTTGCAGCTGCTGACCTTTATCGCGCAGCCACACCGCAGTGATGTGCTCGCCGATATTCTCCAGTTTGACTTTCTTAGCTTGAATGCGTTGGATGTGTTGCGTGTCATTCATGCCGCGGCGGAGCGCGGCGGCCGGCGTGCGCTGCTCGAGGTTCTAGCCAGTGAGAGCGAGCTTACGGGGGCAGGCGTGCGAGAGCCGGCCCGCTTTGTGCAACTGGCCACCCAGCTGGCCCAGTGGCATCAGCTGCATACCAACTGCACGCCGGTGCAACTGTTTGACGTGGTGCTAAGCGAGTCGGGGCTGCTCGATTTTATTCTCCGAGAGGAGCACAACCTGCCTATTTTGCATCGACTTAGTACGCTTTACCAGGAACTGGTCCGGCTCAATCGAGCACAGCACGATTTGCGCGCGGCCGATTTTGTCTCACGTCTCAACGTCTTGCAGGAAAGCGGGTTGGCACTGACGGCGTCGCCCTGGCAGACGCGCAAGGCGGCCGTGCGGCTGATGACGGCGCACAAAGCCAAGGGGCGGGAATTCCAACACGTGTTTATTATGCGGCTGAGGGACAAGCACTGGGGCAACGTGCGGGAGCGGGCGCGTGTTGAGTTGCCGCCGGGGTTACTGCGGCATGATTTGGTGCCGGGGCAGAGTGGTAACGAAGACGAGCGCCGCTTATTCTACGTGGCACTGACGCGGGCCAAGCAGCGGCTGTACTTATCGTACGCGCACCTGGATGCGGCGGGCCGAGAGCAGGCGGAGTCGCAGTTTGTGCGCGAACTGCCGGCTGGACTGGTGGAGGTAGTCGATACGGTGCCAACAGAAGAAGCAGCGGCGGTGCGGCTGTCCACCGCGCGCCTGGCGCCAGCGACGGTGGTGGCTGCCGATGTCCGCGAGTGGCTGGGTGAGT
>DATDVI010000055.1:0-8832 GCA_035290125.1 Candidatus Anderseniibacteriota bacterium | reverse complement strand
TACTGACGAGCCCTGCCCACCGAACGGCAGCATCAATCACTCCGCCGCCCCGCACCCACCACGGCTCCCGGTGCCGCGCCGCGAGCTTACTCATATGCCTCCTGCCAGCGCGAACGCAGCCAAGCCCCGAACGCGTTGAGGATGAACGTCGCCACAAAGAGTGTCATGCCCACCGCGAAAATCGTTCGATACTCCAGCGATCCCGTCGGCGTATCGCCCATACTCACCTGCACCATGTAGGCCGTGACCGTTTCAACCGGCACCAGCGGATTCAAGGTCAAGCGCGGCTGCAACCCAGCCGCAATGGCGACAATCATCGTTTCTCCAACCGCCCGGGCTACCCCCAGCAAAAACGCCGACACAATGCCGGATAGTGCTGCTGGGATAGCAACCGACGATACCATCTGCCACCGCCGGGCACCCAGGGCATAGGCGCTTTCGCGGATACCAACCGGCACCGCCTGCAGCGCATCCTCACTCAATGAAGAGACAATCGGCAAAATCATGATGCCCATCACCAGGCCCGGCGAAAGCGCGTTAAACCCAGCCAACCCCGGCAGAAACCGCTGCAGGAGCGGCGTGACCAGCTGCAAGGCAAAGTAGCCGTATACCACCGTGGGAACGGCGGCCAAAATTTCCAGCGCGGGCTTAATCACACTGCGCAATCGCCCGGGCGCATATTCACTCAAGTACACCGCCGACAGCAGCCCGAGCGGGAGCGCCACCACCATGGCGATCAGGGAGGTCAGCGCAGTGCCGGCAAAAAGGGGTAAGGCGCCAAATTTTTTCGTCGTAAAAAGCGGCGTCCATTCCCGGCCAGTCAGAAACTCAAGCAGCGATACCTCCTGGAAAAATCGCACGGTTTCTCCAATCAGCACGCCGACAATGCCCACAGTGATGGCCACCGAGGCGAGCGCAGCAAGCGCGAGACTACTTTCAATGAACTGCTCGCTCCTGCCCCGGCCGTGCATTGCTCAGTTCCCGCGCAAAATATCGCTAATCTGGATCCCCACTTGCGACCCTCCGCCAAAGGCCGAGCCGGTTGCGCGGCGAGTAAATTTTGCCAGCGCCAGCTCATACGAATTGCCGGGCAGAGCAATGTACCCCACCTGGGACACCAGCCGAGCCGCTTCGTTCAGGTAGTACGCAACAAAACTTTGTACCTCCGCCCGATCCGCCGCACTCCGCGAGACATATATGAAAATCGGCCGCGCTAGTGGTTGGTAGGTGCCGTTTTCTACTGTTGTTCGATCGGGCAAAATGGGGCCCGCGCCGTTCTCGGCCTTGCCATCATCAAGGGGAACGAGCTTCAAGCTATCTTTGTTCTGCTCATAGTAGGCAACGCCAAAGAATCCCAGCGCCGCTGCATCGTTGGCAATACCCTGCACCAGCACGTTATCATCCTCGCTGACCGTAAAGTCCCCCCGACTGCTATCTTCTTTCCCGACAATCGCTTCCGTAAAGTAGTCAAACGTTCCCGAATCCGCCCCCGGGCCGTACAGGTGCAGCTCCGTCTGCGGCCAGCCAGTGCGCACATCGCTCCAGCGGAGTACTTTCCCCTGTGCCTCTGGCTCCCAGATTTTCTTGAGCTCCGCCACAGTTAAGTGGTCCACCCACGTATTCTCCGGATTCACCATCACGGCCAGACCGTCGAACGCTACCGGTAATTCAATATACTCAATACCCTTGGCCTGGCAGTCAGCGGCCTCCGACGCCTTAATTGGCCGAGAAGCATCACTAATATCTATATCCCCTGCGCAAAATTTCTTAAATCCTCCACCCGTACCAGAGATACCCACCGTGGCTTTCATGCCTTGATTGCTCTTCTGCCAATCTTCCGCCACTGCCTCAGTAATGGGGAAAACCGTCGAGGACCCATCAACCGCTACCAGTGCCGGAGCAACCGCCTCATTCGTAGAAAGGGTACCAGACGCCGCATACCAAACGAGGAGAAGAATAACAATGAGACCAATAATGCCGCCCGCAATCCAATGTGACGATCTCATATATATCTCAGTAAAAAAATATATACTACTAGTAACACTCTATCATGAAGCAATGAGGCTCTTAATTAGGTTTATCCACAGCCTCCATGTTAAAAATAATAAACATATGTATAAATATATATAAATATGGATAAGAGACGTTTGCAGCGGACCGGCGGTTCTAGCCTGACCGTTACCATACCGAAGAAGTGGGTGACACAACACGAGCTCACTGAAAAAGACCAGGTGCTCATGTATGCGCAAACATCGGGTGCGCTGCTCATCAAAACCGCACCACGGAGTACTAGAGCGCAAAAACCGGCCGTACTCTCGCTTGCAAACTTAACCCCCGCCATGATAACCCGCGAAGCTACTGCCCTATACATTGCCGGCGTCGAAGAGATTGAGTTTCGACACCCGACCATTACCAAAGAACAGCGCGCGCACATCCGTCGCAGCACCTACCTGTTTATGGGGTTTGAAATTGTCGATGAGTCAGCCGATCGCGTAACCATCCGCAATATTCTCGATGTGACAAAGCTCACAATCCCCGACACGATTGATAAAATGGTGGCCACTGCCCAATCGATGATGAAAGACGCCGTAACAGCCGTGATGAACAATGCAGCCGAAGCCTCCTCGGACATGGCCGACCGCGACCGGGAAATAGATAAGCTGTACCTCGTCATTAAACGCCAGTTCCACTCCGCCTTAAGCGATCAAATGTCAGAAGAAGAGCTCCACCTGGACCGCTCCGATCTCAATTACTACAGCACCATCGCCGCGCAGCTCGAACGGATCGCCGATCACGCGGTAAAAGTCGCTCGCCTCGTGCGCATCGAGTCAAGGGCAATGGTCCGCACTACCGCAGTACTCTATACCGAGCTGCTCGATCAGTTGCTCGCCACCATGACCGAGATCGGCAACATTATTCACGCCCCCAACCGCACCGCTGCCCACCACATGCTCAATAAAAGCACTGTGCTCGAAAAAAATATTGCGGCCCTCGCCCGCACATCGAATCCCCCGCTCGCTGCCCGCGTTATTCTGAACGACAGTTTTGATCGGATGTTAGGCTACCTGATCAACATTGCCGAGTCGATCATCGACCGCTCAGTGCGGCAGTAACTACTCAAACGTACCCACAAACACGTTCTTCAAAATTTCACTACTCCGAAGATTCGCAGTCGTATCGGCGGCTGCTATCCGACCCTGCACCATGACAAAACCAAAGTCCGCGATATCTAACACGCTCTTGATATTATGCTCCACAATGAGCACCGTCGTAGAAAATTCCTGGTTGATCCGGCGAATATGAGCAAACGTCTCTTTGACCAATTTCGGCGCCAACCCCAGCGATGGCTCATCAAGCAGCAATAAATCCGGCGAGTTCATCAGCGCCCGCGCCATCGCCACCATTTGCTGCTGGCCGCCAGACAGCACATACGCTCGCGACGAAAGCCGATCCTTGAGCTGCGGAAAAGCCGCCAGGACTTTCTCTAAATTAGTTTCCCTCGCCGCTGCATTCTCCAGATGATACGCGCCCATCAGGAGATTCTCGCGCACCGTCAGGCTGCCAAAGTTAACTTTCCCTTGCGGCACGTAGGCGATCCCCAGCTCAATGAGATTATGCGTCGGCAAAGCAGTAATATCGTCCCCGCGGTAGGTAATCTTTCCGCCGGTGAGCTTCACCAAGTTAAAGATCGACTTGAGCAGCGTCGACTTGCCTGCTCCATTTGGACCCATCAGCACCGACACGCTGCCGGGCTCCAACTTCAGGCTCACGTCCTTAAGAACTGATAGATCAGCGTAGCCGGCTTTCAGGTGAGAAATCTGCAGCGGCGATTATCAGACTCGACACGACTAGCATCAGTAAATGGTATATGGTGTATAGTATGGACATGAGGAAAAACACCCTGCGGCTGGCCAGTGTTTTGGTAGCCGTACTGTTGATGAGCGCTGCTCATGCCGCCAGTGCTGCACACGCCGCCAATCAGCCGGCGCTCCCTGAGCGAAGTGGCACTTACGACGACCCCAACCATCCCGGTGTAAAAGTTCGTGTCTTCGTCCACCCCGAGCGGCCAACCAAAACGGCGTCCTCGGCCCTGGTCTGCAATCTCGCCGATCCGGATTCCGTTGCGCCTGTTAGCGCCGCTGGCTGGAAACTGCCCGCCGCCTGGACGTACAACCTCAATCCCGGCAGCGTGCCCTCGTCAGTTGGCAGCGTGAACCTACCCACCATTGTCGGTAATGGCTTTGCAGACTGGATGGCGGCGGCCAGCAGCCACGTTTCTTTCACGCGCGGTGCCAACACCACGATCGCTCGCCAAGCCTATGACGGCAAAAACATTATTGCCTGGGGGCGCACATCCGGCCAGGCCCTCGGCGTTACCTATGTGCGCTATTACACTTCGACTGGTCAGGTAGTGGATGTTGATACTATCATGAACAAAAAATTCCCGTGGCGCTGGTCAAATTCAAATACCTGCGCTGAACCAACAGCGTACGATGCCGAAAATATTATGACCCACGAGCTAGGCCATTGGTTGGGACTGGATGATGAGTATGACGCTGCCTACGTCGACAACACCATGTATGGTTATGGGGCCAAAGGTGAGGTCAAAAAGAACACACTCACGATTGGTGATGTAACCGGCGCAATGTCGCTGACCTACTAAGCAGAGCTCCTGGCAGCCGCAATCGCTTGTGCATCACGCTCAACCAGCCACATAACAATCAGCAACACCGCCGCCCCTACCCATTGGGTAGCAGTGAGCCGGTCGTCCAGAAAAACATACCCGACCAGCGCCGCCGAGAGCGGCCACGCTAACTCTAAGAGCGTTGAGCGCGAAGCCGGAATTCGCTTCAGACCAAAGTAGTAAATGGCTAATGCCACCAAGCCCGTGGAAAACGTTATGGCCAGAATTGTCTGCCAGGCGCTGGCGGGCAGCGCAAACAAAGACTCCTGTTGGCCCAGGAAGAGGACGAATAAAAGCGCAAACAAAGGCGTGAGTCCAAATCGCGCCGCCGTAACATGCAAGAACGACGTATTGTTTAAAGCATATTTAGAGAACGCAGTTGAAATACCCCAACTGGCCGCCGCGCCCACTGCCAAAAGCGCTGCCGCCAGCATGCCACCAGCAACCTGAGTTACTCGCAACTCCGGAAACGCGACAAAATAAGCTGCGATCAGCGCGGCGACCGTTAAGCCAAAAAAACGCCGGCTAATTGGCTCTCGCAGCAGCACCGCTGCGGCCGCAATGGCAAAGAGCGGCTGCAGCTGCTGTAAAAGCACCACCACCGAAAACGGGATGAACTGAATCTTCCCGAGCGCGGCCGTATACAGCACGGTGCCCAAAGCTCCCGACAAAAACGACACCAGCGCAATTGCCTGCCACTGCTTTTTATTGATCGCCCGGAACTTCTGCCAGCTGGCAACCAGCAGTGGCGACAGCACGATAACGCCAAACACGTGCTCCCAGAAAACGACCACCGCGGGGGGCAGGGAGTAGAGCGATTGGCGCAAAAAGCCATCGAGGCTCCACAGCAGAGCCGCCACCACCACGGCCAGCGCACCAATAAGTGTATTGTTCATACGAGTCTCCTTTCTGCCCCATGTATACGAGGCACCTTGTCGTTAAGACAAAGTCCCGACTATACGGTCGGCCCGGGATTTCCGCCCGGTCATCCCCACGCGGGGTCGACGGCTATAACGTCCGATTGGCGAATTTCACGCCACCCTGGAGTTATTTAATTAAGTAATTTCACTGTAACAGGTCGCACCAAAACAGCAAAAATGTTGCAAGCATGTATAGTAATGGTAATGCCTCAAAGAAAAGGTTGGGATATGAAGCATAGTCTCCTCGTCGCAGTTCTTATGATCGCGAGCGTGGCCGCTGTAGCAGGAGCGATTTCCGTGAGTCGACAATTAGGCAGACCGACAGGTACTGGTACATTCAGCTCGCCCAGCCATGGCTTATTCGGTCAGCAGTGTGAGGGGAAAAAGGTTGGCAAGCTCGACACATTCCCTATCGACCCCGATGCTATTGAACTCATAGTGCCGATGGGCCGTGTTCAAGACTCACACGTTACTCCCACTGATCATCAGTACATTATTCCCAAAGGAGCAACGGGCACGTCGCTCGTGACCAGCAATCCCAAAATGTACCAGATTAAGGCTCCGGCCGATGGATACATCATCAACATCGAGTTATTTAAAGAACCAGTTGAGCAAGCCTACCGAGGTGGCGAGTACGCTGATAATTATTTGGTGATTTTTGAGCATTCGTGCAATTGGTACACTCGACTGATTCATATCGACACGCTATCTGATAATGTGCTCGCCGGTTTTGAGTTTGAGAACCCACACGACCCCCACCCCTTTGCCCAGACCAGGATTGCCGTCAAAGAGGGGGAAGTAATTGGGACAGTGGGACCGCATTCGTTCGATTTCCAGATCATGGATGTGACAAACCAGAACAAGAATATTGTCAGCCCAGACAATATCGACCATTTCAGCTCATATACCGTTGATACGTTTGACTACGTTACCAATGCCCTGAAAGAAAAGCTGCTGTCTAAAAATCTTAGACGTAAGCCGCCGCTCGGCGGCAAAATCGGTTACGATGTCCCCGGAACGCTGGCCGGCAACTGGTTTAAAGTCGGGCGAAACAAAAACCAACGGGAAGAGTACTGGACCAACAATCTGAGTATTGTGTATGACCACCTTGATGATAGTCAGATCCGAATATCGCTCGGTGATTACAATGGGTTTTCCCAGGCGTATGGCGTGAGAGGCAACGCACCGGACCCAACGGAAGTAACCAAAAACTCCGGCCCCGTCAGCTATGAATTGCTGCTATTCGAATATGTGGACCAGCGCGGCCAGCGCTGGGATCAAATCCACTTCGTGCCCAATCTCACGGCGAAAAACATCGACGAGGCTCGAGGAGTAGTGCTCCTCGAACTACAAAACGATGACACATTGAAAGTTGAAGTATTCCCCCAGGCAACCAGCACGCAACAAGTATCTGGCTTTACCGCCAGGGCCGTAACCTATGAACGATAAGTTTGACCCATAAGGTTCCACTATCGTGCTAAAAGTAGGAATTCACAGGACAGCATCCGAACCCTCAACTTTCGCTTCACTTTCCCTAAACCCCAGCTCATAAAAGGCCGGATTATCGTAAATCGGGACGAAATTGGCCGCATTGTACGATCCAATGTGCCCGACACGCCTTTCCCGTACCTCATTACGAAATCTTAAAGCATTCTGCGCCCACTTCGCCCAAGAGTAATGGCTAAGTCAGGCATTACTCTGAGTAATAAAAAAGGGGTCGCAGTCAGCAGACATACGATCCCTTATACCTTTTAATAGCGGCACTCTTTGGCGAGTGTTACTGTGTGACCAAAGATGCGCTTGAAGCGTACAATATCCTCCTGTGCTCCAGTTGCTTTTGCCAGATTATCACTCAACTTCACTGTGCGATGACCATTAGCTTCAATGGCTTTCACTACGAGTGACAAAGCTCCTCGCCCTAAGTCATTGGTGAGGTTGGTTCCCCAACCAAACGTGACCCTGATACGTCCGGCGAAACAATTGGCAATGGTGAGAATCGTTTCGAGATCCAAGCCGTCGCTGAACACCAAGAGCTTTGTCGTCGGGTCTACTCCATGAGACTGATAAAAACCAATGGCGTTCTCACCGAACACCAGAGGATCACCCGAATCATGGCGAAGACCTTTCCACGCAGCGGCCTGCTGAGCCGTCATATCTCGAAAGAAGAAACTGCTACCAAACGTATCAGTCAACGCAATCGAGAGTTCCCATCCATACTCTTCCCACCAGTCTTGCAAGACACGGTTATGGGAAGACCGGACAGTATCATCGCGCTCATGCATTATTCCCGACATCACCATGAACATCTCATGTGCTGAGGTGCCGATAGGCTCTAAGCCGTACTTCATCGCCAACGCAACATTGGACGTGCCCCGAAACTGCTTTGGCAAGCAAGTGGCCATGGTTTGGACGACATGGTCTTGCCAGCTCCTACTGAAACGCCGCCGCGTACCAAAGTCACTCAGAGTAATATCTGGTCGAGTGAGCAAGGTCTTAATCTTTTGTTCAAGACGTGTCTGCCCCTCTACTTGCACTGCTACTAGATCACCAGCTGGCACCATCGTTCGATAGTAGAGCTCGTTCATGATCGACAGCGCGAGCGTCTCCCAGTAGATGACTTCTGACCACCGTCCAGGAAATTGCAAGTAGTAGGTGCCGTCGTCGCGATGCAACTCATAGCCCGGCAAACGAAGGTTTGCCAGAAAATCGAGATAGCGACTACAGAACATAGGCCGATCGCCGCATCGATTACTCGCTAAGTAATGTAGCTCTGTCGGAGTAAACGTGAGCGAGCAAGCATGATCAAGTTCTTCTCGCAGAAGATGCTCAGAAACAATCTCCGCCAAGCGAACATTATTAGTTCGATTGGTAAACCCATACACTACCGGGACTTCAGCATACCGCTTGAAAACTACTTGGCCCATCGTGAGCTTGTAGTAATCAAGATCAAGGAGAGAGTTAATGATCGGTTGCATATTCACCTCGCGTTTTTTGATGTGAGTGTTTTGTTTGAGAAAGATCACCTTGTCACAAGAAATTCTTGCGGCAAGAAAATTAAAGCCCTTATTTTGAGCTGCAATTTTCTTACTGAAAAAAAGAAGCGGGAGAAGAAGATAAGTACTGGACTTACTTCTTCCCCCAACGTTTTCTTGGTCTGAAAAGAACGATTACTTGGTGCCGAAACCACCGAGCGCCGCTTGGCTAAAGCTCTGGGCACTCTGACTGGCT
>DATDVI010000054.1:0-4551 GCA_035290125.1 Candidatus Anderseniibacteriota bacterium | reverse complement strand
TGCACTGCGCGGGCGCAGAACCGGTAGCACGCGGACGACTTCGGGAATAATGTCCCCGGCTTTACGAATAATCACCGTATCGCCTATCCGGATATCTTTACGGGCGATTTCTCCGGCGTTGTGCAGTGTGGCTCGCGAGACGGTTGTGCCAGCGACCGCGGTGGGAGCAAGATGAGCCACGGGCGTGAGTGAGCCGGTGCGGCCAACTTGCACGACGATGTCGGTCACGGTCGTGGTCGCCTCGGCGGCAGCAAATTTATAGGCAATCGAGCCGCGCGGCGTTTTGCCAATCGTCCCCAAGCGGCGAGAGGTGGCTAAGTCGTTGATCTTTATAACGGCGCCGTCGACGAGGTAGGGATACTTTTCGCGTCGCTTTTCTTCCTGCTGCAATATTTGCCAAGCCTCCTGGAGGTTCTGACAATGCTGGGATTGCGGCGGTCGGTGAAAACCAAGGTCGCGGAGCGCTTCGTACTCGGCCACTCTAGTTTTGACGGGGAAACCCTCCGTTATTTCCCAAGCCATGAAGCGCAACGGGCGCGCGGCAGCCAGCGTTGGATCAAGCTGGCGCATGGAGCCGGCCGCTAAATTGCGTGGGTTAGCGAACGGAGCTAGGCCGGCTTTAAGGCGCTCTCGATTGAGGCGGGCCAGGTCTGCTTTGAGCATGTATACTTCGCCGCGTATCTCCACTCGCCTTCGCCCCCGCCAGAGGCGGGGCTTCGGCGGGCTAGGGCGCAGGCTGAGCGGTATAGACTCGATTGTCCGGATATTGTGGGTAACGTCCTCCCCCACCCGCCCGTCGCCACGGGTGAGGGCTTGCACGAGGACGCCGTTTTCGTAGATCAGTGCGATGGCTACTCCGTCAATTTTCTGCTGGACAAAATAGTCATATGTTCCCGGGATAATTTTCTGGTTGCGCACTTCCCAGGCGACGAGCTCTTCCTCGGTAAACGCATCACGGAGAGACAGCATGGGCACGCTGTGTGGCACTTCTTGAAACTTTGCCAGCGGTTTACCGCCGACGCGCTGGCTGGGTGAGTCGGGCGTGATGAGATCGGGGTAGGCATCTTCCAGCTGCTGCAATTCATGCTTAAGGCTATCGAGCGCGGCCGCAGAAATTTCAGCCTCATCGAGGACATGGTAGAGGTAGCGGTGGTGATCAATCTCCCGCCGCAGCTTGGCGAGGCGCTGCTTTGCCTGGGCTTTGGTCATCCTCTTAGGCTAAAGTACTCGAGCAGTTTATCAAGGAGAGAGGGATAGACGAGAAAGAGCATGGCACTGCCAGCCAAAAACGGGCCAAACGGTACCGCAGTCTTAGCCGTGACGCGCCGGGCGAGCAGGAGGCAGCTGGCCATGAGGCCACCAACGATGAACGCCGTACCCAGGAGTGCCGCGGTGCCGCCTGTACCGAAGAGGGCTCCCAGCGGCAGCATAAGCTTTACATCCCCCAGTCCAATGCCCTGCCCGCGGGTGATAAGCCACAGCAAACCTAAAAACCCCGCGCCCACGAGCGCGCCCATCAACGAGTGAGTAGTCCGCCAGCTGGCGGAGTAGTGAGTAGTTGAGACGACAAGCTGCGCGACAACGGCGACGGCGAGCAGGACAACAAAAAGATCGGGCAAGAGCATTGTCTTGAGATCAATGACGAAGAGGATAAGTAAGAGCGCGAAAATAATCAACGAGCTGCCGGCTGTCAGCCAGGCGCTGGCAGTAAGCGGTAGAGGCGTGAAAAGCAGCATGGCGGCGAGGCCAGTGGCGAGTTCAATAATTGGATACTGGACGGAAATTTTTTGGCCGCACTGGCGACACCGCCCGCGCTGCAGCATAAACGAGAGGAGCGGGATGAGCTCAGTGGCACGCAGTGTTTTTTGGCAGTGAGGGCAGTGCGAGCGGCCCCTTAGCGCCCCTCCTCCGGTGCGCAGTATCACCACGTTCAGAAAACTGCCAATGATGGTACCGAACACAAAAACAAGCAGGGGGATCATTACTGGTGATTGTAACAGAAATACTCGCCTCTTTCGGCGAGTATTTCGGCAAAAACGTTCAAGAAATTACGTGCCGCAGCTCACATCCCCCACTGCCGTACAGCGGCCGGGAGTATGGCCAGACTCCGTTACGCCGGTACTGTCGGCACAGACGAACAATGCGTCGTTCAACTGAGCTTCAACACAAAAGGCACTCGCCGTTGCTTCGGCTGTCGGCAGACCGTACGTCGCACCATTGGCAGTATCGATATCCTTAATTAATGTATCAACATTTGTGCTTGTGGCGGCTGAGTTAGCACACTCTGCTTGGGTGGGCGTTTGGAAACATGTTTCCACGCCTATTGTGCCAAGAGAATTCTCATACGCTGCGTCATTGGAATCGTAGATAACCTCAGCTAATGTTCGCAGCTGCGCGATATCTGATTTAACACGTGCATCCTGAGCTTTATCGCGCGCATTGCCGAGGGCAACCAACACTAAGGCGGCCAGAATACCAATGATGGCGATAACAACGAGAAGTTCGATGAGGGTAAAACCCCGGGTGAGTTTACTCTTCATATACCCTCACCTCCTCTCGGGCTTTTTTCGTTCTGTTTATCCACATACGACCTGAAGTAATAGTAGCACATACCGGCGAGAGGCGTTAGCTGCGGTACCACAAGCGCGCGTTCTCGGGTGAGATTTGCTTATTGTCCACGAGCGATTGCAAACTAGCCTCAAGCGTTTGCATACCTATTTCGCCGGAGGTTTCAATGATGCCGCTAATTTGATGAATGTTTTTGTCGCGGATCGCCGTGCGAATGGCGGTGGTGGCGATCATGATTTCAACCGCTGGCACTAAGCCGCCCTGCTCGCCTGGCACTAGGCGCTGTGAGATAACCCCTGAGATCGTATCGGCCAGCTGTGAACGTACTTGCCCCTGCTGGGAAGCAGGAAACGAATCGATAATACGCTCAATGGTTTGCGCCGCGTCGTTGGTGTGGAGCGTCGCGAACACCAGGTGTCCGGTTTCTGCCAGGGTGAGGGCGGCTTGCATCGATTCAAATTCCCGCAGCTCGCCCACCAGCACGACGGTGGGATCCTGGCGCAGGGTGGCCCGAATTGCTTCAACGAACGAGAGCGCGTCGCGCCCCACTTCTCGCTGATCAATGAGCGACTGTTGATCGGTAAACTGATACTCGATGGGGTCCTCGATCGTAATAATGTGCTCGCGGCGCTGCGTGTTGATGTGGTTGATGAGTGCGGCGAGCGTGGTTGACTTGCCGTGCCCGGCGGGCCCGGCCGCCAGCACGAAGCCCTGCTTAAGCTCGGTGAATTTGAGCAGCTGCGGTGGCAAGCCCAACTCCTCCAACGTTTTGACAGCACTGGGAATAACGCGTAGCGCAGCACAGAGTGTGCCCTGACGATGAAACACATTAACCCGAAAGCGCGCTTGCGGGGGCAGGGCATACGAAAAATCTGTCTGCAGTTTGGCCTGCAATATTTCCTGAGCACGCTTATTCTTGTCGATGAGCTCCGTAATGAGCGCATTGCTCTCTTCGAGCGAGAGAGCCTGGTCACCTACGGCCTGCAGCACGCCAGCCACACGAAAATGGGGCGGGCGGCCGGCCGAGATATGAATGTCTGAGGCGCCGGCGTCCTGAGCTTCGCGCAGGAGATCATCAATTTTTCTCATGTCGTGCTTTTCTTCTTGTCCTCAAGTACTTTCGTAATCTTTTCGACTACTTCACTGGGCGTGAAGTGCGCTTTAATAATGTAGTCATCGGCGCCGAGCTTGATCCCCCGCTCGACATCCGGCTTTTGGCCTAAGTTGGTGAGCAAAATGACCGGCACATTCCTGGTGCGTGAGTCGCGGCGCAGCTCTTCTAAAATTTCGAAGCCATCTTTTTGCGGCAAGACAACGTCGAGCAAGATTAAATCTGGCAGGGGAGGCTTGCTGAGTCGCTCAGCGGCGGCGGCGCCGTTATCGATCACTTCGACGGCAAACCCGAGGCTGCCCAACTTGGTTTGATACATGCCGGAAATAAAAGAATCGTCTTCGACGAGGACTACAGAGGTGGCACTGGCGACTGTCATCGTTTCATTATACATCAGGCCGTAAAGCGAACAACATCGCTATACCGCACCAAGCCCTGCAGTGCTTTAATAAGTCCACTTTGGGAGAGCGAAGGGTACCCATGCGTCCGGATTGTTTTTTCTAGTGCCTCCTGGGAACTGCCGGTAGCGATCTGACTCTTTACCTCGGGTGAGATGGGCACCACTTCGAAAAGGCCAACCTGCCCGCGAATGCCACTCTTGTGACACTTGGAGCAGCCAGGGCTATCGAACAGCGCGGGCTGGGATGGGAGGCCGAGACTGCGCCAGAGGGGCTTCGGAATTTTCTTGAGGTCCGCGACTAACGTGGCCCGGGCATCGGCCGGGATCTTTATTTCTTCCCGGCAGGTCTGGCAGAGCCGCGGCAGCAGGCGCTGTGAGACTACTAACCGAAGCGCTTCGGAGATTAGGTAGGGGCTCGGATGTACATCAAGCAGGCGACTAATGGCCTGCGCGCAACTTTTGGCCGAGAGAG
>DATDVI010000053.1:0-6889 GCA_035290125.1 Candidatus Anderseniibacteriota bacterium | reverse complement strand
GGGGGGGTTTATTGCTGGGTCTGGGGTCAAAATCATCGCTACGGACATCTCCCCCGCTGCTATTGCCGTTGCCAAACGTAATGCCGAGCGGCATGGGGTTCTAGAGAAAATAGAATTTATGCAAGGCGACATGCTGGCTCCCCTCTTGGGTCGGCAGGTGGATCTCATCGTCAGCAATCCCCCCTACGTGCCCACTCAAGCACTAGCCCAGGCTGGGTGTACTCCCGAGACTCGTGGCCTCACTTTTGAGCCCAAAGTAGCCCTAGACGGCGGATCAGACGGCCAGGAGTATGTGCGGCAGCTGGCAGCGAGCGATATCCCCGCAATCGTTGAGGGGCTTGGTGGCACCATCGTGACATGTAACACGTAAAAAATAAGCGGGAGCGAGGGCGCTCCCGGAAAATGTGCGAGCTGGTTTTAGGCCTGAATCGATTGGGGCAACTGCAGTACGAGAGCTGGGGGATTTTGGACACGGTTGATGGTGCAGAACGGGCAGCGGTCAGGGGCAACTTTCTCGGCACCGGGAATTGAGCATGGTGACATATCGCCACAGCGACCGTTCTCCATCTTTTCCTGATCAAAGTTCTGGCCACAGTTGGTGCATTCATACCATTTTACGTCTATCATCCGTATTCTCCTCTCGGATGGAAAAGTAGGCAAAAAAATTTAAAGTACACGCTAAATTATTAGGACTGTACGTGGAATTAGGAGGAGTGTCTACGCCGGTTATGCACAAAAAAAGCCTCCGGGTTTACCCAAGAGGCTTGTATGAGTTTCGTTACGGTTTATTCCCACTCAATTGTGGCTGGCGGCTTGTCTTGCATGCCGTACATGCCACGGCCGACGCCCACTACCTCGTTTCCTATCCGGCTGATGGCTGTCCACGCGGCGTCGACTACTTCTGGCTGTCGAGCAGCTTGAGCTGTCATAAAGTCGACCGTGTTAAATGCCCAGAGAACGAACGACCAGCCGACATGCCGCTGATCTCCCCGTTGGCACACGGATACGTCGTTTTGCACCTCCAGGCCGGCTTGCGCAACAAGGTCATAGCTGCCCGTCTTTTTTAGCTCTTCCATCCAGATTGCGTCACCTTCGCGGGCGATGCGGATGCGATCGGGCGTGAGCGCGCCGCCGACGCGGATCGCTAAGCCGGGACCTGGAAACGGATGCTTGGTGCGGATTTCCTCCGGCACGCCGATACTCTTGGCCACTTCCCGCACCTCGTCCTTAAACAAACAGAACTCGCGGAACGGTTCGAAGGGCTCGAACGGGAAATCTGCTGGCCGCGGCACCAGGTTATGGTGCGGTTTGATTTCGGCAGCGCGGTCGGAGGACGCGGCGCTTTCAATAGCATCGGGGGCAATGGTGCCCTGCGAGTAGACAGCAATTGGATACTGCTGCTGGAGACGGGCTGTTTCCTGTTGAAACACGCGCCAGAATGATAGGCCAACGGCGCGGCGTTTTTCATTGGGGTCGCTGACGCCGGTGAGCGCAGTCAGAAAAAAATCTTCTGCCTGAACAATGTGTAGTCCCGGCAACCAATCCCTGGCTTTCTCTAGCAGCGCAAGATCTTCATGGCGCAGCAAGCCGGTATTCACGAATACCGGGTGTACCCGTTCGGCACCCAACGCTTGCTGGCACAGCACGGTGACGGTTGTCGAGTCCACACCGAGCGAGCACGCGGTCAGCACGTGCTGGCCTTCCGGAACATGTTGGTGGATGCGCTTTTTGAGGTCCTGCACTAGATCGGCAGGACTGTAGTCCTGCCGGGCGCCGCATATCTTAACGGCGAAATTCTTGAGAAGTATTGATCCTGCTTCTGTGTGTGATGCCTCTGGGTGAAACTGTACCCCGTAGAGATATCGCGTTGGGTTGGTAATGGCAGCATGGTGGCTGCTCTCAGTCTGGCCAATTGTACGCCAGTCTGCTCCAGGCGGAAGTTTCACCACAGAGTCGCCATGAGACATCCACACCGCTGAGCGTGTTGCCATATTCTTGGTTAGGAGCGAGAGGGACGTAAGGGTCAGTTCGGCAGCGCCGTATTCGCCGTGTACCTGTGAGGCACTGTTGCCGAGCCGCCCGCCGTGTGCTTTGGCAATCAATTGATGGCCGAAGCAAATACCGAGAATGGGTACTCTCCAGCTTTCAATGGCGCGGTAGATCTCAATATCCTGCTGCTGTACGGAGGCAGGACCGCCAGAGATAATGACGCCGAGAGTGCCTGGCGGCTTTCGAGCAACGTCACTAGGGTCGATAAGGCACGCTTCCACTTTCAGTTCGCGGAGTCGCCGCAAAATAAGTAAGGTGAGCTGTCCGCCAAAGTCAATAATCGTAATCATGGGAATACTCCTTATGGTTTGGTGAAAAGGACTGTCTTTTTCAAGAAGATTTAAGTGTGACGGAGGGGTGGATAAACGTCAACGCAGCCATTTCGGGCTGCGTTGTTAGTTTATAAAAGTGAGTTCGCTGCTTTTCAGCTCTGCTTTTCTGTTTTTTCTTCAGCAGACTTCTCTTCTCCAGCCTGGCTTTCTGGTGTTACTTCCTCGGCGGGCTTGTCGGCGACGCCCTCGACGCTGCTGACGTCTTCTTTGATTTCCTCCGCCAGCTCCGCTTCGAGCTCTTCTTCGCTGCGCGGCGCCTGGACGATGGCCACGACGTCTTCGGCCTCGTGGAGGATTTTGACTTTATCACTGACTGACAAATCTTTGATCCTGATTGGTTCGTCGAACGCGGCCAGCGGACTGATATCTACCTCAATCGTATGCGGCAGATCGGCAGGCAGTGCAGCCACTTTTATCTCGTCCATATTGCGCACCAAGATGCCGCCCTGGTCTTTCACCGCACTGGATGTGCCGATGAACACGAGCGGTACGGCGGCTTCGATGTCCTCATCTAAGCGGACCTGGTAAAAATCGACGTGCAGAATGTTACCGCGAACGGGGTGGATCTGGACTTCGCGAATGAGCACCGCGTGCTCCTGCACACTGCCCTCCTCGCCGATGACGAGATTAATGAGGGTCGTGTGACCGGTCGCCTTAAAGACCTGGCTGAATTTTTTTCGATCGAGCGCCAGCGACTGATTGGTAATGCCATGACCATATAAAACAGCCGGCAGCTGGTCGCGCTGGCGGATTTCTCCAAGCTTCCCGGCTCGAGTATGGGCGGGCAGTGTTATTGGCAAGGCCACAGGCCTCGAGTGTACGCTACTGGGGGTTCGCCGTCAACTTTTTGACTGCCTGACGCTGGTTTTTCTCCAAGAGTTCGTAGACTTCGAGTAATTCATCGCTGGTAACTTGGGAAGTGCCGGTAAAGCGCTTGGTATCTTCGATCGTCATGTCCGTGACCAGCCCCAGGCTGACCACGCCCAGCCCTGACATAGCGACGATGGCGACGATCGAGCTTTCACACTCCGAGCAAGTGATGTACACCATGGTGGCATCGTTTTCTTCCCCAATGACCTGGGCTCCGTCGAGGTCGTATTCCGCGCTGCAGAACGGGCAGCGGGTGACCAGATGGATGTTTTCGTCAAAGACCATATTACTTTACATGGTAGCTTAAAAATTTCTCTTTGTCAATTTTTAGCATGTCCATTTTGAACAACATTTTTGTTCTTCTAGAGCAGTCCTGATAGCTCCATCGGTGGTTGCCGCACCCAGTGATTATGGACATGCACGGATTGCACCAGCGCGAGGAGCAGCATGGTGCCGACGAGATTCGATCCCCCGTAGCTGATGAGCGGCAAGGGCAGGCCGGTGACAGGCAGCAATCCCATGTTCATGCCCGCGCTGGTAAAGAAACTAATCAGGATAATCAGAAATGTACCCGCCGCGAGATACTGTCCAAAAAGATCCCGAGTTTCGCTGACGATCCGGAGCACGCGCCAGAGCAAAATGGTGTAGAGCGCCAACAGCAACATGATGCCCAGGAAACCGAGCTCCTCACCCAACGCCGCTACGGCGAAGTCGGTGTGCTGTTCAGGGAGAAATTTCAGCTGTGATTGGGGGCCATGGCCCAGCCCCCGGCCTAGGATGCTGCCCGAGCCCAGCGCCACGATTGACTGCATGATGTTATAGCCGGCTCCGAGAGGATCAGCCGCGGGATCTAGAAAGGTTATAATACGTTCTTTCTGGTACGGTGCCAGGACGTAGCGCCAGGCGCCAGCGGCCCCGGCGGCGCCGGCGAGCGCGAGCGCAATGAACGTGCGCATGCTAATACCAACAAAGATAATCATCGCGGCCCACAAAAGGATCAGCAGGCTGCTGACACCGAAATCGGGTTCGAGGGCAATGAGCAGGGCTGCCGCGCCAACGACGACGGCGCTACAGATTAAGGCGACGGGTCGGCGCAGGCGCGGGCGGGTAAACAGCCAGGCCAGGGCAATGACGACCCCTACTTTCATGAACTCAGATGGCTGAATCTGCACACCGAACACTTCTAAGCGCGAGGTGGCGCCGCGAATGACGCGGCCAATGTGCGAGACGAGCAGCAAGCTGAGTAGTCCCGCACCATACAGCCAGGGCGCATAGCGTTCGAGATGATGGTACGGAGTGAGGCTGAGCGCGAGGTAGGCTAGGAGGGCGAGGGCCAAGGCGCCGAGCTGCCGCAGGAGCCGAGCCGAGAAGAGCTCGGCATCAGAGGTGGTGCTAAATAACATAACCACCCCCAGGCAAATGAGGAGCAGCGTGGCACCGAAAAAAACCCAATCAAAGGCGCGGAGGCGAGGAGCAATCATGACTACCGCAACTGACTGGGATCACCCACGGTGCGCAGAATGTTATCGGCCTGAAATATATTCGCGGCCGGTAGAATAATAACGCGGGCGGTGCCGGCGGCCGGCTTCGGCCACTGGAGCGTAAATTCGCGCTGCTCCCCCACTTTGAATTGACCAATAAACGTTTTGCCAATACCAATCACCTTGCCCTCGGCATCGAACGCCACGCCGGTAATGTCGACCTGGCGAAACCCCGCCGTTGAGGTATTGGCGACCACCCCTTTTTGCACTTCGATGGTGGCCTGCCCAATGGTGCGAGTCGTTAGCTCACGCGGAAAAGAATTGAACGTGGGCGTGGCCAGCGCAGCGGGCGGGGTGCTAAAGAGGGGCTGACTAGGCAACTCCACTTTCACCTGCGTAATGGGCACTGTTAGGGGTACATGTAACGCCGCGATGTAGTTCAGGCTCCCGGGGAGCAGGTAGGTCTGTTCATCGATACGCCGCACTTCCTGGCCTTGCGCATCAAGGAGTATGAATGTCACCACGAACTCAGCGACGCCCGCGCGGGGATTGGGATTACGAACGCGGGCGATGATATCGATGCTGCCCGGGTGAGGCACGGTATCGACGCTTTCAACCCGGATAGCAACGGGGGCGGCAGAGGGTAGGGGCTGGGCGGGCTGGCGACTACGAAAGATTGGTGCAAAAAGTACCAGGAGCATCCCTACTCCCAGACAGGCAACAATGAGCGCGTAGGTTAGTTGTTTGATCGTCCGCCGCAGCGCTGGCATGTCCTTAATAATAGGCTGCTGTATACTGATTGGCTATGGGCGATTTTACCCCACTTCGCCCTGCGGGCTTCGCGGGGCAAGCGCATGATCGGCATTGACTTGTTTGCTATGTCTGATTTTACGCATCTTCACGTTCATTCTCATTACTCGCTGCTCGATGGCCTGGGCAAAATTAAACCCATGCTCCAGCAGGCCAAGGAGCTTGGCATGGATAGCTTGGCGCTGACTGATCACGGGGCGATGTATGGAGCGATTGATTTTCTGCAGGCGGCGGAGGAGGTGGGTATGCGACCTATTCTTGGCGTTGAAGCGTACTTGGCCCCTTTAGGGCACACTCAGAAGCGCGGCAAGATTGATGCGAACCCCTGCCATATTACCTTGTTGGCTCAAAACAAGGCGGGCTACCACAATCTCATTAAGCTGACCACCGCGGCTCATCTGCAGGGCTACTACTACAAGCCTCGCATTGATTACGACCTGCTGGCGGCGCACAGCGAGGGGCTGATTATTTTATCGGGCTGCTTAAATAGCGCCTTGTCGCGCGCTATTGTGGAGGGGCAGCGGGAAAAAGCAGAAAAAATTCTGACCTGGCACCTCGATGTTTTCGGTCGGGAGCGCTTTTACCTGGAAGTGCAGCACCACCCGACACTCACTGAGCAAACGAAAGTGAACGAAGCGTTGTTTCGGTATAGCAAAACATTTAAGCTGGGCCTGGTCGCGACGGCTGATTCTCACTACATCCACGCGGAGGACGCCGAAGCGCACGACGTTTTGCTTTGTGTACAAACGGGCCGCCAGGTGCAGGAGAAAGACCGCATGTGCATGCTGGGTGAAGATTTTTCACTGAAGAGCCCGACCGAGATGAAGCAGCTCTGGCGGGAACATCCCGAGGCAATTGATAACACGCAAAAAATTGCGGAAGCGTGCCACTTCGAGCTGGAGTTCGGCGTTAACCGCCTGCCGCGGTATCCTTTGCCGTCCGGTGTGACGCCGGAGCAGCACTTGCGTTCCCAGTGCGAAGCAAAACTAGCGACGCGCTATGAGCCAGAGGTACTGCGGGCGGCGCGCGAGCGGCTCGAGTATGAACTGAGTATTATCAGCAAAACGGGTTTTGCGCCGTACTTTTTGATCGTGGCTGATTTTGTGAATGAAGCGAAGCGGCGCGGTATTCTGGTGGGTCCGGGCCGCGGCTCGGCTGCCGGCAGCATCGTTTCGTACCTCACGGGCATTACCGGACTCGACCCTTTGCACTACAATTTGCTGTTTGAGCGCTTCCTGAACCCGGACCGGGTGTCGATGCCTGATATTGATTTGGATTTCGCCGACGATCGGCGTGATGAGATCATTGAATACGTCCGCGACAAATACGGCCACGACCACGTGGCCC
>DATDVI010000052.1:0-15746 GCA_035290125.1 Candidatus Anderseniibacteriota bacterium | reverse complement strand
GCAGGGCGAGCGCCTGCGAGACGATCGCCCGCGCCCGCACCATAACAACCAGCAGCGCCGTATCATCCACCGCTAGGGCTGACGCCTCACCAAGCTCCGTCAAGTGAATCGACCGTTCCGCAGTAAGATTGCGGTATATCTCTTCAGTCACAAACGGCACGAACGGCGCCAGGAGCTTGCTGAGCCGGATGAGCACGGCATGCAGCGTCGCAAACGCCGCTACACTATCTTCTGCCGCACCACCCTTAGCCGGCTGAAAACGGGAGCGGCTCCGCCGCACGTACCAGTTGCTTACATCATCCACAAACGGCACAAACGCCCGCGCCGCGCGATCCACGTGGTAGCTATCCATCGCTTCAATAACCTCACCCTCCAGCTGTGCCAGTCGCGCCAGCACCCAGCGGTCGAGGACAGTTTGTCCCAACCCCACTTCGCCCTTTGGGCTTCGCGGGGCACTCGGACGCCAACCATACGTGTTGGCGTACCGAGTGAAAAAGCTGTAGACATTCCACAGCGTCAGGTAAAAATTGCGGTGCAGCTGCTGCAATTCTTTTTCGGAAAATACATATGGCTCGCCCAGCGTACTTAGCAAGAAGAACATGCGCAGCGTATCGGCACCATATTTTTTGAGCGTCGGCTCAATGTCAGGATAATTCTTCAGTTTTTTCGACAGCTTGTTGCCATCTTCCCCGAAGATAATCCCCGAGCCAATCACATTCTTAAACGCGCTCTGCCCTTTCAACGCCACGGCCAGCACATGCAGCGTATAGAACCAGGCGCGGGTCATTTCAATGCTCTCAACAATAAAATCAGCCGGAAACGGTGCATTCGTGGCATACGGCATCGAGCCGGAATCAAACCAGACATCAAGCACTTCCGGCACTCGCCGCATAGTACCGGTGCATTTTCTCCCCCTGCCTGAGGGGGAGATTAAGAGGGGGTGGGAGCGACAGGGCCAGACAATTTCATCAACGTACGGCCGGTGTAAATCCAAAATCTCGGCCACACCCGATAATTCTCTCAGCTCCGCCACACTGCCCACACAGACTTTTTCCTGGCAGGTGTCGCACCGCCAAATCGGCAGCGGCACGCTCCAGTAGCGATTACGAGAGACCGCCCAATCCGGCGCCGACGCAATGCCCTTGGCAAAGCGGCCCGCCTTAATATGTTCCGGAATCCAGCTAATTGACTCATTAGCGGCCAGCAGCTTTTCTTTCAGCGCCTGCACGCGGATAAACCAGCTATCCAGCGCGTAGTAAATCAGCGGCTGATCGCACCGCCAGCAAAAAGGATAGCTGTGCGTATACTGTTCGGCCTTAAACAGGAGCCCGCGGGCCTGCAGGTCAGCTACAATCTTCCCCTGTGCCGCAAAAATATGCTCCCCGGCCCAGGGCAAACCCTCGGCAAACCGTCCATCGGGGCCAACGGTTAGCAGCGTCGGCAAATCATTGTCCTTGCCCACCTGCGCATCTTCCTCGCCAAAGGCTGGCGCAATGTGCACCAGGCCCGCACCGTCATCAGCCGTCACATGATCACTTAATACAACACGAGACATTCCTGCTGGCTTAGATGCCCCCCTTGCTCCGCCAGCTGGCGGAGGGGGGTTAGGGGGGATTGGTGTCTCGTACGTCAGCCCCAGCAACTTACTAATCTCCCATGTTCTGGTAATTTCCGCCCCCTCGCCAAACAGTACGGCGACCCGCTCGCGCGCGACAATAATTTCCCGCCCCTCGTGTGCCACGCTGACATAGTGCAAATCCTTATTCACCGCCACCGCCACATTGCCCGGCAACGTCCACGGCGTGGTGGACCATATCAGTAAATACAACGGTAATTTTTCTTTTTTCTTGTTACTTTTTACTTTGAGTAACACATACACCGCCGTATCTGCTTTGTCCTTATACGCCATGCTCACCTCAAAATTTGATAGCGGCGTCTCGCAGCGAATGCAGTAAGGCGTTGAACGAAAATCCTGGTACACCAGCCCCTGTTCCCACAACTGCTTGAACACACCCCACTCCGCGTCCATGTAGTCGCGATCCAGCGTCGCATAGCCATGCTCGTAGTCGGCCCAGCGGCCGAGCCGCTTGAGCGTGGCAGTAAACTCATCGATGTACCGAAAAACCGCTTCTCGGCACCGCCGGTTAAATTCCTCAACGCCGAATTGCTCGACATCTTTTTTTGTTTTGAGCCCCAATTCTTTTTCGACGAGCACCTCAACCGGCAACCCGTGCGTATCCCAGCCAACGATCCGGGGCACGTGCCAGCCACGCATCGTCTTATAGCGCAGCACGGTGTCTTTCAGGGCCGACTGAAGCACATGCCCGTAGTGCGGCTGCCCGGTGGCGTAGGGCGGGCCATCGTAAAATGTAAAGAGTGGCTTGTCACAGGTTTGCGCCAACGCCGCCGCGAAGATCTGCTGCTCTTCCCACCACGCCAAGATCCGCTGCTCTAACGCCTCGACATCGGGCCGCGGCGCCGCTTCCGCAAACGCCTTAGACGCGGCTGCGTTTGCCTGATCTTTTTTTCGCCTGAACACGGCCTTTCTTCTTACCTGCCACACTTTCGTACACGTTTAGGAGATCCGCGGCATCCGCTTTTTCCATCACCACCACCTGCCCAGCCGGGTACCCGTGTCGCTCCACCAGTAATTTTTTGCCTGCGTCCGAGTTGACAATAATGCGCCGTGCCCGTTTGCACAGCTGAGCAAAGGCCGTGCGCGCACCCAGCATAAACGTGCGAACAAAAATATTACTATCGCTCCTCCCGCGCGGCACGTAGTGAAACGTGGAGACAATCTTGCCGGGATAAATATACGGTATCAACCCCTCCGGCGAGTGAAAAACGTCCAGCCGCGCCGCTGCCAAAAAGGATGAGACCAGCATGTGCGAATATACGACCGGTAAAAATTTTCGATACTGCACAAACGGAAAGTGCTTGATCTCCACGTTCGGTCCCTCGAACTTCTTGGTATCTTGCATCCGCTCATCGAAGAACAGCACCCAGGTGTGCTGGCGCTGTAGGTCAGCCGCCAGCAAACGCTGGATCACCTGTTCGGTGTAGCGAGCAATTTTAGGATCGTACCGCTTGTGCTCGGGCAAGATAATATGGGCGTCTATTCCAATGCGCATAGTGCTAACAGATAGGGTAGCATATTACATTACATCGGGTTTGTTAAGGCCGAGTAAATCCAGCGCCCTCCCCAGCACTGCCCGGGTAGCCAACACCAGCTGGAGACGGCTGGCCACCACCGGCTCATCCTCTCCACTAAGAATCGGCACATGCCGGTAGTAGACATGGGTCGCTCGCGCCACTTCCAGAGCAAACACCGCCAGGTGCTGCGCCTCGAGGCTACGCGCCACCTCCGCCACGACCTCAGGGAGCCGGTACAGCTGCCGCATGAGCGCCACTTCCAGGCTGTGGGTCAAGGCCAGCCGAGTGGGTACGGTGGCGTGCAACCCCACCTCACCCATCAGCCCGCGCTGTTTGGCCTGGCGCAAAAGAGACTGCAGACGCACGTAGGCATACTGCACGTAGTAGACCGGGTTGCGCTCACTGCGCTCTTTGGCTAAGTCCAAATCAAAATCGAGGTGCGTCTTGAGGCTGTGCTGCACGAGCAAGAATCGGGCCGCATCCAACCCCACCTCGGCAATTAAATCAGCCGGGGTTACGATATGCCCTTTACGCTTCGAGAGCGACACCGGCTTGCCCCCCGACACCACCCGCATCCACTGCGCCGTAACAATCTTGAGCCGCTCGGTGTCCTGCCCCAGCGCCTGCATCGCCGCGATAAGTTTCGGCCCATGTCCCTGGTGATCGGCTCCCAAGAACGTGATAATCAGATCAAACTCACGTTCATATTTGTAGAGATGATAGGCTACGTCCGGCGCAATGTAGCCATACTCGCCATCGGATTTCACCAGCACGCGATCCTCACTGTCACCAAAATCAGTCGTGCGGAACCACTCTGCTCCCTCGTTGGTATACGTCACACCTTTGGCGCGCAGCCGCTCGACAGCGTTCGCGACTGCGCCCGCATCTCGCAGCTGCTGCTCGCTCACGAAGCTATCGAATGGAATCCGCAAATCCTCCTGCAGTGAACGTTTTATCTCCTGCAGCAGCGCCACAGCTGCCTCGCGCCCCACCTCAGCCACTACCTCAGTCTGCTCCAAGTCAGAGGCAGCAAACCTGCTCCCCTCGTTCTCCTGGCGCGCTTCGGCGAGCTGCCGACCAACCTCGGTAATATAGTCGCCCTGATACAGCTCTTCCCCATACGGCACCGCTTCCCCGTGCGCCTGTAAAATCCGCCGCAGCACCGATTCGCCTAATTTTTTAATCTGTCCGCCAGCATCGTTAATATAGTATTCGCGCGTCACGTTGTAGCCCGCGCAGGCCAGCACGTTGCCCAGCACATCGGCGCTAAAGGCAGTGCGAATATTGCCCAGGGTGAGCGGCCCGGTGGGATTAGCCGAAATAAATTCCAGGTTCACGCTCTGTCCATGCCCAAGCGGTACCTCGGGCGTCGCCTCGCTCGTCACGACGTTATCAAGCCGGGCCGTGAGCCAACCCGGGTTAAGGTATATATTGAGAAAGCCTGGCGGCGCTGCCGTCAGCCGGCCAATATATTCCCGCTTGGGCATGTGTTTGGCAATCGCCTCGACAATTTCCAGGGGAGGCCGGCCAAGCTTTTTACTCAGCGAGAGTGCCACCGGCGAGGCATAGTCGCCGTGTTCTTCTTTCTCGGGGTGCTTAACCACAATCGTTCCGAGAGTATCTTTTCCCGTGAGCCCCGCGGCCACAATCCCCTCCGCGATATCGCGCCCTAACGCTTCTTGCAAGTTCAACATAGCTTTACGCTAGCCGCTGGGCCGCCTCCAGGTGCCGGTACACGTCTTCCCGGAACTGAAACGGATGCCGCACGTGCTTGAGCCGCAGCTCAATCCCCGGGCTGCCGGCTGTGTTGATGCCAATCGTACCTGTGTGCGTCAGCAGCCGCTCCAGGAATGATTCCCGCACCGAAATATCCGTAATCGACTTCATGTCGACCGTAATATACCGCTTCTGCAGCACACCCTCACGAACAACCACCCGCTTATTCGTCACCGCGTAGTGGATGAAAAAGAGTAAGTACAAAATGGGCAACAGAAAGCCCGCCGTTGCAATTAAGAACATGCTGCCCAGTAAAATATTGGCGATGCCAACCACCCCGCCCAATAACAGCGTCGCCAGCATTGGCGCAATCCAGAAAACAAAGACGTACGCCCCGCCCACACCGAACGCGTGGATCAGTTGTTCATCGGGCAGCAGAAAACGCCGCCAGTACCGCACGTACCTGCCTTTCGCCATGCGGTAACCATAGCACGAACCGAACTATTGACAAATATTACAATATAGTATAACATGCAAAAGCACTCATTATAGAGTGTTCCTTGAAAAAGAGTTCTGCAGAGCGTTTCTGCGCTTTTTCGTGCGTCTCCATTAAACGGCTGAGAACCCCTCAGCCACGGGAGGTACCCATGAGTAAGTTGTATTTTCGCGTTCCACGGACCCTGACCTTTGACAAAGTGGTCGCACTGTATCTGTGGCTCTATTGCAAGACCGATAAACGGAGCTGGAGCCTGAGAGAAACTCTTAAGGACACCGGCTCTGCCATCGTCTTTGAGGATGAAGCACGGCCCACCGACGGCGAGATCGTCGACGTGGACGTTGAGACCAACTACAAGAAGCAGAACGTTGGCTCTGCCACCGAATACGTGGTCGAACAGTACGGCCTCGCAGAAGTGTTACCGGGAGTCGACCGAGTAGTTGCGTTACTGAACCGCAACAACACAACCGGCCATTTAAAGTCGGACACCGGCTCCCTCGTCGCCCTGATCCGTGAGCTCTTCAACATCGGCACGGACAAACCCTCACACGACGCGCGCCAGCGGGTTATCGAACTCCTCTGGCCCTGCGTTCACGCGTACTTCGAGGGCGCCGCGCGAGACGAAAAGAAAGTGGCAAGCTGGAGAAATCCGTTTACGCGAGAGCACTACGCGGAGTTACTTACGCTCTGCGGTCAGCAACCAGCCGGCTGGCTCGAACTTTTGGATCGCGCTTTTACCAGCACGGAAAAAAAGAAAGAGACCGCAGCCGCCACAGCGAGCACAATCGCAGCCTACCATTTCGACGTGCCGCTCTACCAGAGCTCAGGCAATGGCATCGGTCACTACATTGTGTCCGACGATCCCCGTGTCGCCCGTGCGTACCTGCAGGAGCAGCTAAGTGTCGTTCTACTGATTGTGCGGCGCCGCTCCGGCAACGTAGCCATCTTCTGTCGCGGCAAGCAGCAGTTCGGCGGATTATACGCTGCTCTGCAGAAAAATGAGCCCGGCGATACCTGGTATCACGAAACGCGGTATTCGTCGCCAATGATCCTCAACGGCTCAACCAGCCGCGAGAAGCCACCGACGAGCCTGTCTCGTGATCAGTTGATTGCCACAGTGCAACGGCACTATCAACACCGAGCTCGGAAGTGGCAGGAAGCTTAAGTTAAGCTAGGGGGCAGTACATTTTTACAGAGAGACTCATGGATGAGTCTCTTTTCTTTTATGCAAAAATATTTGATGCTAAGTGTCATATGGCCCCCCGCGTTACTACTATTGTTATGTACCCTCGCCCCCAGCCAGATACTATCTGTGCCTACTTCTTACTCAAGCAATTCGGAGAGGAGCAGCACCCCGGGATCAGCGAAGCTAAGCTGGAATTCTGGAACCAGGTACGGCCCGAAAAAACTCCTGCTGAATGGGAGCAAGCTGGCTATCTGCTCATTGATCTTGGCGGCGGCAAATTCGACCATCACCGCGATGACCACGCCACCAAGAGCGAGACAGCCGCGACACTCGTTGCAAAACATCTGGGGGTAAGTACCGACCCTGCGCTACGGAAGCTACTTACGTACGTGAAACGAGATGATTTAGAGGGCCGCGGTATTGTCTCGAAAGACATCCTCGACCGGGCATTCGGCCTCTCGGCTATTATCATGAACCTAAACCGAGATTACCCCGCCCACCCCGACTTCGTCGTCGATACCGTCTATCGCATTTTCCTCGCCCATTTTCATGAGGAATATCGACGCAAAGTGTTAATACCAAAAGAGTGGCAGGAATTACAACAACAAGGCCGGGCAATCCGGCTCAATGTTGCCACCCCTGCCCGCCCCCTGCACGTCGTGCTCGTCGAATCAGACTCCAAAACATTAGTTGGCTTTCTCCGCGCCGTTAAAAGTGTTCAGGCCGATCTAGTCGTGCAGCGACAATCAACCGGTCACACCAATATTGTTACCAACCAGAATAAAGGCATACGGCTGGATCTGCGCCCTGTCGCTGAAGTTGTCCGTCGCTTAGAAGCAAAGCGGAAAAGTCTAGACATCAGTGGCTTCAATCACGACCAGTTACAAAAGCCTGGCCGCCTTGAGGGTCTCGAGGAATGGTTCTATGATAACGCTGCTAACACGCTGCAAAACGGCGGAGCCGCAGCGGAGGGTATTACACCAACCCGTATTACACTACCCGAAATGCAAAGGATACTTGAAAAGACTTTGCCGCGCGCAACGGTATGAAAATTACCTCCTCATTCCTCGACACCGTCCCCGGCTTTCACTACGACCGCCAGCGCCTGGCCCAAATCAGCGCCCGCAGCGAAAACCCTGGTCCCCTGGTGTGGCTCACCGCCGGCGTGCACGGTGATGAAGTCGGCGGCATCGTCGTCATTCAGGAAGTTTTTAAGCGCCTGCGCCGGCAACCGCTATTGCGCGGCGCCGTCTGCGCCTTGCCGCTGTTGAACCCGCTCGGCTTCGAGACAGCCTCGCGCCAGGTGCCCATTAGCCAAGAAGATCTCAACCGCGCGTTTCCCGGAAGTACCGCGGGCACGCTCGCCCAGCGTATGGCCCATCAAGTTTTCCAGACCATCATGGCCACCAAGCCTACGCTGGTGCTCGATTTACACAACGATTGGACCCAGTCGGTTCCCCACACGCTGATTGATCCCGCGCCGCCCGAGCTGCCTACCACCGCCTACCAGCAGCTCCAGGAAATTGCTGCCCGCAGTGGCTTCGTTACCATCCTCGACCAGACCGTGTACACCGGCACACTCTCCTACACGATGCTGCAGCACGGCGTGGCCGCGCTGAGCATGGAGCTGGGGGAGGCCTATGTCGTCAACGAACGCAACATTGCCATTGGCGTCGATTCGATCTGGTCGATGCTCTCTTCGCTCGAGCTGATCGCGCCGCACCAGCCGTTTCATTTCGAGTATGAACACCGGCCCACAAAATCACTCCTCACCTACAGCGACAAGCCACTCGCGTCGGCAACCGGCATTGCCCGTTTTGCCGTGCGGCCCGGCCAGCAGGTTTCGCGCGACCAAGTAATCGCCCGCATCTACAGCCCCCTCGGGCGCTTGCGTGAAACACTGCGCGCCACCCAGGACGCACTCGTCCTGGGTCATACGGATTATTCCGTTGTCTTCCCCGGTATTGCTGTAATGTCGTTCGGCGTCTAGACAGCGACTGCTTCCGGCTTGGGGAGAATGCGATCTTCCGGCGTGGTGGCGTTTTCTTGGCGCTTCAGCTCGCGATGCGAGGCGTAGAAAGCCCAGCCGACAACTGACAACGTCAGAATCGTTGGTAGTACTTGCGGCAGATGCGCCCCCAGTGCTTCCAGCATCATGAATACACCCAGCAGACCGATCGACGTCATGGCCCCATTCTTCAACCACTTGTACTTCGCCACTCGCGTTACCCCGCGGATCGTCATCTCCCGCACGGCCAGCGCCCCTAAGCCATTACCGACTAAAATCATCAGAACATTGGTCGTAAAGGCAAATGAGCCCACGACATTATCCATGCTGAACGAAGCATCGAGCACCTGCAGGTAGAGAATTTTGGCAAAATCGCTCCGCCCCGGCCGCTCCAGCTCATGCTCCGCTTTCTCGGCCATCTCCCGGAAACCGAACAGAATGAAGAATGCTGTATTCCCCACTGCCGCCGACAGCATCGCCAGCGGATTGTGGCGCGACAGGTACAACGTGCCAACCAGCAGCAGCGCCGCCACCGTGAAGAACCACACCCGATGATGCGGCTTAATCAATCGATCCGGCACAAAGTACGGGTCTTTCTTCTCCAAGAACAGCCATTCCAGGTAGAGCAAGATCAGGAAAATACCTCCGCCCAGGAGCAGAATGTACGCACTGTGTTCAATCGCCTCCGTCGCCGCTGGATTACGGCTAAAGACTGCTTTGAACGTTTCCCAAAAGGTCATGCCAGGCTGCTTCATAACCAGCGTCATGAACGAAGCGGGTACCAGCCCGCGCATGACGATCACGGCGGTGAGCACGCCCCAAATCAAAAACCATCGGCGAGCGCGCTCGCTCATCGTGCGAAGAATGTGGGCATTCACGATGGCGTTATCAATGCTGTTGATTAACTCAAACACCACCAGCCCCAATGTAATAAAAATGGCTGTTAACATACTGGTTATGTAGTAGAACTCCTGGCAAATAGCTCAGCGCCGCCTGGCGCGCTGCATGTCTAGGTGTAAAGATACAGGAATCATCCTGGGCCTCTTACTCCTAGGCATACACGTCTACTCAATCAAGGAGAGGTTAAAGATCAGGTGATTTCTGGAAGTGCTCCAAAAATCCACTCTACTATAGTCCCGCTTACGGGCCTGTCAAGTGTCAACTTTTTTTGTCAGTCTCGCCTTGGTACCCACCCTCCCCGCTCCACCTCCTCACCATACGACTCAAATAAGCCATAAAAATAAAGATCAGCCAGCTTGCCGCCACAAATGTATTTATCAGAAAAATTTACATCTGTGGAAAAGTCACGACGAAATTTCTCCACTGATGAGTTTTTCTTTTTTCAGGCGTTTCCAGCGCTTAACTTCAATCTCGCGCTTTCGCGCCGTCGATTGATCCGGCAAAGCCGCCGACGTGTAGACGAGCGTAAATGGCCCCTGGCCAACCGCCATGCGCGACCCCCTGCCGTTGTTATGATCACGGATGCGCCGCTCAGGCTCGGTGGTAATGCCAACGTAATACCGACCAGTCCGCGCCCGAGCAATATAAAGAAACCACGGCATAGGCCAATTGTAATTAAAGTGTGCTATACACCCTAATGCGTCCTGATTACGTTCTAGTTCTTTTGATTCGAGAGGTGAAGCTATGCTTAGTAACCTAGTTTTTGCGTTCATGGATCCGGGTGAGATTATTGAGTGGCCGATTGACAACCCACTTGAGATCATTGCTGCCGCTGTCTATCCAGTCCTCTTAATAGCCTGGTTAGTCTTCGACCGAGTGACCAGCGTCCGCGAGCAGCGAAAACTGCAGCCAGAAGAGGATGAACATGGAAACTGAAACGGTCCTCAAGGTTGTCATCACTGTCCTTGTACTCGGCACAATACTCATCTTGGCGATTATCAAGGAACCGCCAAAAAAATAAACGTCGCTTATTTTTCCAAGAGACGGGTGTTTTTATAAATTCCGAAAATAAAAAGAAAAAGCCGGCGGTGATTCGACATTATATTTACCAGGGCAACATATCGAACCACCACGCGGCTTGTTTTCAAAAGATCTTTTGTTTGCAGGCATCAACGAGCGGCTAGCTTGGAGAAACAATAGCGCATCCACGCCAAACCGCCATCGAGGACATGTAAGGTGCCACCGTCGAACTCAATATCTCCATGTGGACACGGTACGTCGTGGGGAATCTTCCATTTATGGCGACAGCCAAGATTGTTCACACCATCGCTCGTAGTACATACAGGCAGAGAGTGATACAAGGTCAGCCAATGCCCTGCTTTTCCCGCTAATCCATAGCTGTCAAAGAACCATGGCCCTCGAGAACATGCTGCCGTTCCCACGATTTCATCTCCTGTCATGTCGGCTTCGGTAGAGAAATCACACTGCTGGGCATACCACCAGTAGGACACGTGTGCGGGGCCGCCTTTGGCGAACCAGAAAAATATGGCTATCCAGAGCGGGATCAGCAAAAGACTCGCGAGCGAAAATTGCAGGCGCTTTCTCATGAGGCGCTCCTTAATAGTGTGAATGTGCAGTGAAAGACCAGTTTCCGTGCACCAGATGTATACCTGAAGGTTTTCAGTTTGTCTATTACGCGTATGATGAGTTAAGCCCGCAGTGCAGCAATCGCTCAAATCAATCACTTGTTCCGGCAAGCAAAGCCAGAAGAGGATTTGAGATATTTTTCGAATCGCATTGCTTTTTGTTTAGTTTTGAAAGCTGCATAGAACGCTATCTCATCTACCTTACCGTTCTTCGTTGTGAACACTGAGCTATGCGTGTGCTGCTCTACTCGTTTCTTGAGATCACCGGTGTGGCCGACATAGTATCGACCATCATGCAGTTTCAGTATGTAAACGTAGTGCACAACATCACTATACTCCGTGTACCACGCCGCCCCGCCCCGGCGGGGCTCTGCGGCACACCACTTCGCTCTGAATACAAAAGCACCCCTGCTAAATGTAAGGGTGCCTGCACCGCGAAGCTCATCTCGTTAGAGATGAGCGAAGTGGTGGACGTGGCGAGAGTTGAACTCGCATCTGAAATATATCCGCTCAGTGGTCTACGTGCGTAGCTGATCTAAGAGAGTACGTGCGCAAGAAGCAACAGATCAGCAAAGTCTCCTTATGCACGTGAGACAAGTGCTGTTCAAGAGTATTGTGTCTCAAGCAATAACTCTCTAGCCGCCTACATTGACACCGGTTGTACGCCCGACGGCAGACGCAGACCGATGGCCATTGCGATTAGGCAGTGGCAAACGCAAACGAAGGTGCGAAAGCAGAAGCTAACGCGGTCTTCGCGCGATTGTATAAGTTTGCACTTGAACTTTTGAGCTCAAGAGATTTGTGTCCGTAAGCTCCCGGACAGCACGCACATTGAACAAACAACATTCCATCGAGGCCTTTACACGCCCACACTTCGCCTTTTACACAGAAGAAGTGTCGACGCGCTAGGTTTACTCTCTGCCACTGAGCACACGGTCGATATCCCGCTGAATGTCGCGCTCTTTCTTGGTTTGTTTCTGGTCGTATTTCTTTCTACCGCGGGCGAGGCCAATTTCTAATTTCACCCGTGGACCTTTAGTATAGGCACGAATGGGAATTATTGTCAATCCTTTGGCTTGCTTGCTGCCCAGCAGATGTTTAACTTCAGTAGCTTGAAGCAGCAGCTTGCGAGGCCGCGTCGGGTCATAATCGCCAGGCGCGTTCTTAACCTGCCAGGGCGGAATCGTCGCGTTGGTGAGATACGCCTCTTCACCATGAAAAGTCACAAACGCGCCGCGCAAGCTCATGTGCCCAGCCTTGACGGATTTTACTTCCGTGCCCAGCAAAGCGACCCCTGCTTCCAAGGTTTCAATGATGTCGTAATCAAACCGCGCGCGCTTATTGCGAGCTAAATCTGGCATGCTTTCATTCTGCCCAAAAGAAGCCTAAACAAAAAGAACCCGCTCGCGCCGCTTGCTTTTCTAGGCCAGGGACCGTATTACTGCCCTTACCCCAAGCAAGAACCTGTTTGTTCATTGAAAGAAAGGAGCGTGGTATGCATATCATACTTTGGATTGATATCAGAAATGCGGATGATATCATTTCTGGTCAAATCTTGTCCCCCAAAGGAATAATCGGTTACGCCCAGCAGCCACCAGAGGCGCCTTACTTTGTCCCCAGCGCCTGGGATCCCCAGCAATACCGCATTGAACCACTTGAGGCGTCAGGAAAATTTTCCATCACTCTCCGGCCAAATCCCTGACAAGAAGTAGCGTCGAACCCCTTTCCCACTTTCGGGAAGTGCATCAAGGGTTCTTTTTTTTATTTGTGTGAAAAAACACCCGCCTCGGCAAGAAACGGGTTGAGTTTACTTTTTGGGTGGTGGCCGCAGAACAGCCAGAATTCCAAGAACAAGGATTACCATCCCCGCAATAGCACACGTAGCAACTATACTCAGTGCCAGCATACGGCACCTCCTTAAACCAAAAAGGACTCGTCAACTAATACACGGCGCTAGGCAACCAACCTAAGTAGTCAAACAAAAACAGCAGCAGGCTCACCGACATGCCAGTCATTAGCACCACCTTCGCCCAGCGGAATAGAAACTTCTTCGGCAAATAGTAGTACCGGGTCAGGTTGTAAATCTCCCGGCTGTACTGCGTCAGCATCTCGTCTCCACTCCCCAGCACTCGCGCCAGCTCGGCACGGTACGCCTCCGGCGAGCCAAAAGCCACAATGCGCCGGCTGTACATGGCGCTTTCAATTTGCCCCCGCTTGCGTAGCGCCCGTGGCGGCCGCACCAGCAGCAAGGACAGGATGGTGGCCACACCCATTGTCGTACCCAAAAATAACCAGAACAGTGAATGATCTTCCTGCAACTCCGAGAACGAGAAAATGAACACCGCCGAGCTTAAAGCAATCATGATATTGGCGTAAGAATCCAGCTGTTGGGCGTAGCCATGGGTGCGCTGCAAAACTCCCTCAAGCAACATGATGTCGGCCTGCCGCAGCCTCTTTTCTGCCACCATCTGGTTCATTATACTCCTCATATTTACCATAGCAGCAAAACGGGCCGGCAGCCAAATTTATTGCTTCTTGGGCAAAAGTGGTCTATCCTACTCACTACAAACTAAGCACTACTCCGCCAGCTGGCGGACTACTCACTAATCTATGCCCTCTCGCCGGCGACGCTTTCGCGCCCGCCCCAAGCCGCAACTGAATAAGCCTCCCGCCAACGAAGAAATTAGGGTTGCGGAAGTACGCCTGGTCGGTGCCCATGGCGAACAGTTGGGCGTCATGACACTCAGCGCGGCGCAAGCCAAAGCCGCGGAGCTGGAGACGGACTTAGTTATGGTTGCCGCCAAAGCTGAGCCGCCCGTCGTGCGGCTGCTCGACCTCGGCAAGCACATGTATGAGCAGCGCAAGAAGCAGGCCAAACAAAAAACCAAAAGTAAAGGCGGCGAAATTAAGGGGGTGCGCATTGGTTTCCAAATGGGCGACCATGATTGGCAAATGCGCCTCAAGCAAGCCGCCGGCTTCCTCGAAGAAGGCCATAAAGTCCGCCTGGAGATCCGTCTGCGCGGCCGCGAGAAAGGCCGCCTCTCGATGGCCGAAGCGCGCCTGCGGGAATTTATTGCTGCCATGCCCACGCCAGCCAAAGTTGAGGACACCATCAGTAAATCCCCGCGGGGACTGAACGTCCTCTTGACCAGATGAGCGTTTCCTAGTACGTTGAACCACCATGAAGCAGAAAACGAAACAAGCCGCCCGTAAGCGATTTAATATCTCAGCCCGCGGCAAAGTTCGCCGTCGGGTTGTGCACCAATCTCATTTCAACGCCAAGGACACGGGCGAGGAAACACGCCGCAAGCACGCTGCCAAAAATGTGACCAGCTCTGATCAGGGCCGCATTAAAGACCTGCTCCCCTATGGCTAGAGCTTCCCGCAGCAAAGCCAAGCACCGCCGCCACAAGAAGTGGCGCGAGCGCGCGGCTGGCTTCCGCGGCACCCGCCGCACCACATTCAAGAAAGCCAAAGAAGCAGTGCTGAAAGCGGGCCAGTATGCTTACCGCGATCGCCGCGTGCGCAAAACCGTGCTGCGCAGCCGCTGGCAGCAGCAAATCAACGCCGCCGTTCGTCAGCATGGCCTCACCTACAGCCGTTTTATTCATGCTCTGCGCGCCAGCCACAGTACACTGGATCGCAAAATAGTGGCGCAGCTCGCTACCACCCACCCCGAACTCCTGCAGAAAGTCATCGAGTCAGTTACAAAAAAATGAGCGCGAAGAAAATCCTGGTCACCGGCGGGGCAGGATTTCTCGGTAGCCACCTCTGCGATCGCCTGATCGCAGCCGGCCACGAAGTAATTTGTGTCGATAATTTTTTCACGGGTCAGCGCCGCAACATTGAACATTTACTGAACCACCCCCGCTTTGAAGTAATCCGACACGATATCGTCGAACCGCTCACTGTTGAGGTCCAGGAAATATATAACCTCGCCTGTCCGGCCTCGCCCATCCACTACCAGTACAATCCCATTAAAACCATTAAAACCTCAACTGTGGGCATGGTAAATATGCTCGGGCTCTCGAAGCGCGTCGGCGCTCGCCTACTCCAAGCCTCCACCTCAGAAATTTATGGCGACCCTACCGTCCACCCGCAGCCCGAAACCTACTGGGGCAACGTGAACCCGATCGGCCCACGATCCTGCTACGACGAAGGCAAGCGCGTGGCCGAAACGCTGTGCATGGATTACAACCGGCAAAATGGCGTGGAGGTCCGCATTGTCCGCATTTTTAACACCTATGGTCCCCGCATGCATCCCGACGACGGCCGCGTAGTCAGCAACTTTATTACCCAGGCGCTGCAGAATAAACCGGTGACCATCTACGGCGATGGCAGCCAAACACGCTCGTTCTGCTATGTCGATGACATGATCGAAGGACTCATGCGCATGATGGCGGCCGACGCCACCGGGCCCGTTAACTTAGGCAACCCCGAAGAAACATCGGTTAAGGTATTGGCCGAAAAAGTTATTGCCCTCACCCATAGCTCATCCACCATCGTGAGCCGCCCGCTGCCGACCGATGATCCGCGCCAGCGCCAGCCCGACATCAGCCGCGCCAAGGAACTCCTCAACTGGCAGCCAACGGCGCCACTGGCTGAGGGACTGCCGCGCACCATCGCCTACTTTCAGAGTGC
>DATDVI010000051.1:0-4659 GCA_035290125.1 Candidatus Anderseniibacteriota bacterium | reverse complement strand
ACTGACACAATCTGCTTGCCCCGCAGCACACGGCGCAAATCTTGGCGAATTGTCTCAACCTCCGGCAACTCAGGCATTCTTAGACCATACTGTTCCTGCATGCCTCGTCAATGCAGCCGACCGCGCTTTACAAAATACCTTTGACCAGAGTATAAAGTCCTTGTTCTGTTCAATGGTCTTGTTCCCTACAACCCGCCTCAAACCGGAGGAACTCATGTCGAAAACTACGAAAGCTGTTCTGACCTACCTTGGACTCAGCACCCTGGCAGTGCTGCTGTATTTTGCTCTCCCCAGCGATGAGGAACGCGAGCAACACTTCTTGCATCTCGCATTCAACGACCCGGACAAGATAGTTCGCTACCGCACCAGCAAAGAATTTGTGCAGGTAAAAACTGGCGACCACGAGCTTGACCACTACGACGACGAGGGACAAAAGGCGCTTGAGGCAGAACGCCAGAAGAAACTCGCCGAAATCGTTGCCTTGCTCGAGCGCGGTCAACTGCCTAGTGCACAAAAAAAAGTTGCTACGGTCGCCTACACGCTCCACGACAGTTGGGATCACACCAGTAAAATGTTGGCGATCAAAGCCGTTGGTTTGTATGCAAGCGAAGAAAGCAAACGGGCCATAGCAGCCACGAGTGAGCAGTCAGTGTTCAAGTGTATCTTCAACCATGGCCTACTGAATGCTTTCTACCCGAGCTCGTGGTCAGCCCAGATTGAGACGATGAACAATCCGACCGAACCGTCCGGCACTAAAGTAGAAGTGGCAGCGCTCTCCGAAGCCGTGCGGAAGTTTGGCCCCTCAGCAGCGGAAGTGATCATAGAGCGCCTCGAGCAAGCAGCCAGCAGAACCAAGGGAGCCTGGTACTACACTCTCGAAACTACGCAGGTGATCCAAGTGCTCAAAATGCTTGATAAGCACTCGCTCACCGCTCTCCCACGATTATTCGCCTTGCTGGAACCCAACGCTCCCAAGCCCGCAACCATGGACGAGAGCGACATTGTCTGGGCAATTAAGGAAATCGCACCCCACAATCCGCAACGGGTTCGCCAGCTTCTGGAGTCGAGCTCAATCGATAAGGAGCAGAGGTCCTATCAGGCTATCAACCAGAAGCTGAAAGAGCTGGGAGCATAGCCAGAGTCTGGCAACGCGAAGTATCGCGGGCGCGTTTCTCCGAAACCTGCCCGCTTTTTCTTAGCCATAACGCTCTCTTCTGTTGTGATATCCTAACGTTGTGACTCTCGATCCCACCCTACTTAGCGTTATAGCCGACGTTATCACTGATCTGTCCGCCGGCGCTTTTGCCGCTGCTTTTCTCGTGCCCATTACCAGTCAACGCCCCCAAGACAAAAACGTGGATCTGACCGTCCTCAATCTCGCCCTGGCCCTATTTTGTCTTGCCGTGGCGTGGCAATTACGTATGCTAATAACATGAAGACGAGCGAATCAAAAGTTGATCGCATCTACGAAATTAACGTCAAAGCCGGTCTCGGCTTGGCTATAGCGCTTTTTATCTTGAGCCTCATTATAATCGCCATCAGGTAGATATGCAGAAAGCAGAACACGCCACTCGCCTCAATAAAATGCTGTGGCTGGGGATTATCATCAGCATCGTCGGCATCCTTCTCCTCTTTACCACAGCGTAAACTGATCCAATTTTCTCTATATCGCAACCTCTACTACCAGCGGCATGTGGTCGGAGATATCAACGTCTGGCATGGTTGCCGAAATAATTTTCGCATCCGGCGTCGCAAAGACCATATCCACAATGGCTGTCGCATAACCCGGGTTACTTTTGCGACGCATGTTAAACGTGCTTTGGAGCTTTCCTTTAAAAACGCTCGGCGCCACCGCTTCGATCTTGCTAATGCTTTCCGTTCCCTCTTGCATGTTGAAGTCACCAGCCAAGATCAGTGACGCCTTGCCCGTAATTTCCGCAACGATCGTCTCCGCCATCGCTATGCGGCGCGGCGAATCGTTGCCATCAAAACCCCAAATGCCGTGGACGTTGCCCACGTGCAGCGGTGTCCCATTGTAGTCGAGTGTCGCGAGCTGCATCGCACGGGGCAGCTGCGTGTAATCGCCGTGCTTTTCAACATAGTGTTCGTCGTACGGTACATCAAAAAAACGACTGTCATTGGCCACAATAGGGTAGCGCGAAAAAATCGCGTTGCCATTCTCGAGGCGTGCGCCACCGTGCTGCTCTTTGCGGGTACCAGCAAAAACCACATCGGGAAATTCGAGAGCATTCTTGATAAGCTCGACCGACTGCAGCCGCGGCGCCCACTGCTTCCCGACGCCGTTATACGTCTCTTGCGTGACGAGAATGTCTGGTTTTTCCGCCTGCAAAAACCGCAGGATGGATTCCCACATTTCCCCGCCTTTCCACAAGTTGAGCGTAATGAATTTGATTGACACAAGTGCGGAGGAGGTGGGGCTCGAACCCACATGCCCTTTCAGGCGCCGCTTTTCAAGAGCGGAGAGCGACCAATTGCTCAACTCCTCCCTCTCCGGGCCTTACTATGCCTCTAGTTTCATTATAGTTCAACCACCCGCACCGCGCTGTCGAAGCCGCGCTCGCGCCGCAAGCCAGACACGACGACAACCCGGCTCCCCGTCGGCATCTGGCGCTGTGTCCGCACGTGCTCCAGCGCTCGGCGCAGCATGTTCTCAGGCTCACGGTAGCCCTCCACCAAGAGCGGGGTTATGCCCCAACTTAACGCCAGCATCCGCTGCACCTGCGGGCTATCAGTGGCGGCATAAATCGGAATATCCCAGCGAAAGCGCGCCACCGAACGCGCCGAGTAGCCTGTGTGCGTCACCACCAAAATAGCACTCGCGGCCACATGCCGCGCCAACTGCACCGCGGCCGCCGCTACCGCCTGCGGGACCGACGCGCTCTCACTATCCATCTCCGGCAGCAACCCCCGCAGCGGCGCCGCCTCAGTCGTCGCAATCACCTCGGCCATTTGCGCCACACTGCGCACCGGGTAGCGCCCCATCGCTGTTTCATCCGACAGCATCAGGGCATCAGCGTAGTCCAGCACCGCGTTTGCCACGTCCGACACCTCAGCTCGCGTCGGCCGCGGCGAGTGCCCCATCGAGGCCAGCATCTGCGTGGCCACCACCACCGGCTTACCGGCCACCACGCACTTGGCAATGAGTTCTTTTTGCGTCACCGGTAGCGCGCTAATGGAGGTGTCGAGTCCCAGGTCACCGCGCGCGATCATCACCCCATCGGCTTGCTCCAGAATAGCGGCAAAATTTTCTAACGCTTCGTGATTCTCGATCTTCACGATCACGCCTGGCAGCTCTGTACCATCACCCAGGAGATCCTGCATAACTGCTCGCAGCGCCACCACATCTTCCGCCCGCCGCACAAAGGAGAGTGCGACCAAATCAACCCCAAACGAGAGGCCCAGCCCTAAATCATGCTTATCCTTGTCCGATAGCTCTTCATATGGCCAGCGGGCCGAGGGAACAGTCAGACCCTGGTGGCTGCCAAGCGTGCCGCCGAGCAGCACCCGCGTATCGACTCGGCGCCCCTCAACGCCAATGACTTCCAGCTCCAGCTGCCCATCGCGCAGCAAGATCCTGTCTCCCCGCCGCACCACGGTCGGCAGGCGCCCCTCTGGCACCGGGATCATGTCGTTATCGGTCTGCGCTGCCCCCGTCAGCAGTGAGACCAGCGAACCCTCCAGCAGCTCCAACTGCCCCTCGCGCAACCGCCCGATCCGCAGCTTGGTCCCCTGCAAATCCTGCATCAGGGCTAATGCCCGGCCACTCGCTTTCGCCCCCTCGCGCCACAGTCGCATTAACTCTAAGTTGGCATCGCTCGTGCCGTGGGAAAAATTAATTCGTGCCACGTCCGCCCCCGCGGCAATTATCTCGCGCACGGTCGCTTGCGAAGCTGAGGCCGGCCCCAAGGTTGCCACAATTTTCGCCCGGTTTACGACACGCATTACAAGGTAAACTTCTCGGCTAGGTTCCCGATGAGGGGAATGCGCCAGCGCCGCCCGAGCAGTGCTTGAATCAGGGCAATAATATCCAGCATCATGAGCACCAGAAACAGCACACTGCCCGTCGGCGCGTGCCACGTGGCTGCCACGAGCGACAAAATCAAGCCAACTAAAATTACCAACCCTTGCTTCACGTGCCAGACGACGTAGGGGTCATCGCGCCGAACCAGAAACGGCACTGCCACCAGCACCCCCACGTAGGCTAACGCCGCCAGCAACCGGCTCTCGTCAATATCGACCACTTGATCATCAGGCATACGGTCACTTTTAGTATAGGTTAAAGACCAAAAAACCTCGACTTTATGCCGAGGTTTTTTGATTACTTCACTACGTTACATCATCCCGCCCATGCCGCTCATGTCGGGCATGTGGGGGGTTTCTTTCTTCGGCTCGGGCACGTCGGTTACAATCGCCTCTGTCGTCAGCATGATCGACGCAATCGAAGCCGCATTTTGTAGCGCCGAGCGCGTCACCATCTTTGGATCCACAATACCTGCTTCAAACATATCGACGTACACGTGCCCCTGTGCATCGTAACCAACCTTGAAGTCCTGCTTGCGAATTTCCTCGACAATCACTGATCCCTCACGACCAGCGTTCGTCGCAATTTGTCGAATCGGTTCCTCGAGCGCGCGCTGG
>DATDVI010000050.1:0-4731 GCA_035290125.1 Candidatus Anderseniibacteriota bacterium | reverse complement strand
GTGCCGGGAGAGAGACTCGAACTCTCATGGGATTGCTCCCGCGGGATTTTGAGTCCCGTGCGTCTGCCGTTCCGCCACCCCGGCTGAATCTGTGGGTGGACAAGTAGATGTTGTCGTACCTAGCTGATTTTGTCTACATTTGAAGTATACTAGTCTTATGTCGGAAATGCTGGCGATTACGAATCAGAAAGGTGGCGTTGGTAAAACCACGACCAGCATCAATTTAGGTAGCTACCTAGCTGAGCGGGGCAAAAAGGTTGTGATCGTCGATTTAGACCCCCAGGCCAATGCAACCTCGGGCCTCGGCGTTACCATGGGGCCAGATACTTCGACGTTGTATGAGGTACTGGTTGAGGGGGCGCCGGTGCTGAAAGCGCTGCAGCGGACCGGGCACGCGAATTTGGCGATTCTACCCTCTACGACGAACCTGGCGGGAGCTGCGATTGAGCTGATGAACCAACCGTACCGGGAGTATCGCTTGCGCCGGGCGCTGAAAGTGCTGCGCGACAAAGTTGATTTTGTGCTGATCGATTCTCCCCCCAGCCTGGGGCTGCTGACGATTAACGGCCTCGTGGCTGCTGATAGCGTGTTGATTCCAGTGCAGTGTGAGTACTGGGCGCTGGAGGGCTTGAACCAGCTGCTGCAGACGGTGGAGCTGGTGCGCTCACACCTGAACCCGCGCCTCCAGGTTTTAGGCGCGGTGCTGACGATGTACGATCGGCGTACGGCGATGGCGCGGAAAATTGTCCGCCAGGTACGCAAAACGTTCCCGGGGCACGTGTTCGAAAGCGTGATTCCGCGGAACACGGAGCTGGCCGAGGCACCCGGAGCAGGACAATCGATTGTTGCGTATGCCAATTCCTCGCGGGGAGCCAAGGCCTACGAATTTTTATCCGATGAATTATTAAGCTTATTTTAATGAGAAATGTACTGAAAGGTGGTTTGTTGTCACTTATTCCTCACCGGGATTTGAAAGATGCCGATGAGGCGCTGGAAAAGTTAGATGAAGAAGTGCAGGAGAAAGAGGAAGGCGAGGAGGAGCCGATCATTGTGGCACCCAAGAAGCCGCTGGTGACGCCGTTGACGTTCGCAGAGGAAGAAGACGATGAAGCTGAGGCAAGCGCGCCGGCTGTTAAGCAGGCCCGCAAAGTTCCCGTGCAGCGGGAGAAAAAAGAGAACGTGGCAGCAGTGAAAGAGACAGCGCCGGAGGCAGGAGAAGCGACGCACGAGAAGTGGGACAAACACGAGGGCCGGGTGGAACATGTGGCTATTGGGACAATTAGTGTGAATCCAAATCAGCCACGGCGGACGTTTGATGAGAGTGAGATGGCTGATTTAACGGACTCGATCGACCAGCACGGCATTTTGCAGCCGCTGGTGGTGCGCCGACTGGCGAATAACAAGTACGAACTCATTGCGGGGGAGCGGCGGCTGCGGGCGGCGAAGTCGCTGGGTTGGGAAAAAGTGCCGTGTGTGGTGCGCCTTGGAGTGAAGACCAATGCCTCGCGCCTGGAGCTGGCGCTCATCGAAAATATTCAGCGCCAGGATTTGAACCCGGTGGAAGAAGCGCTGGCCTACAAGCAGCTGAATGAAGAATATGGCCTGACGCATGAGGAGATTGGTGAGCGGGTGGGCCGCTCACGTGTGGGGATTACTAATTCGATTCGTCTTTTGCAGCTGCCAGAGGAAGTACAGAAAGGTATTAGCGACGGTCGCATTTCTTCTGGTCATGCTAAAGCAATTCTGATGATTCCCGATCAGGAGAAGCAGGTGCGCTTCTACCGTCACATGGTGGAAGAGGGGTTGACGGTGCGCAAGGCCGAGACGCGCGCACGCCGCATCCAGCGCACGATGAACATCGATGAGCCGATGCGCCTGAAGCGCAAGGGGCGCAGCGCCTTTGAGATGAAGTACAGCGGGCAGCTGGAAGATCGCTACGGGTTCGATGGCAAGGTGCGCTTCCTGGAAAGCGAGAATCGGTTTGAAGTTGTCTTTCGCTGCTACAGCCAGGCTGAAATTGAAGAGCTGCTGGGACGGCTGCTCGGCGAGCGCGAGCTACCGACACGGGAAGACAAAGATGTCATCGACGCCGGCACGGAGGCTGAATAAGCCTTAGGTGTCGGTGGTTTTACTGAACGTACACTCTTTGCTCGAGCAGCGAGTGGTGCCCTTGGCACCAAAGACGAGCAGGCTGCCGCAGGTGGGGCATTTCTCCCCCGTGGGTTTGCTCCAGTAGGCGTTCTCGCAATCCGGGTAGCGGTTGCAGGCGTAGAATGTTTTGCCGCGCTTGGAGCGCTTTTCCACAATTTCGCCCTGATTGCAGGCCGGGCAGGCGAGACCGGTGCTTTTTTCAATTTTCTTAATGTGCTTACAGTCGGGGTAGCCGGAGCAGCCGAGGAACGGGCCGAAGCGGCCGCGCTTGAGGATTAAGGGCTTACCGCACTCAGGACAGATCTCGCCGCTCACTTCTTCCTCCAACTTTTTTTCTTCGCCGATTGAATCGGTAAACTTGCAATCGGGGAAGTTGGTGCAGGCTTTAAATTTCCCGAAGCGGCCCAGTTTAATAACCAGTTCATGGCCACAGTCTGGGCACGTTTCGCCGGTTTTTTCCTGCGTTAGCTTTTCTTTGCTGATCTCTGACTCTTTCTTTTTTAAATTGGCATGAAAGGGAGTGTAGAAGTCGGCAATGATTGGCTGCCATTTTTTGTCGCCGGTCGCAATCTTGTCGAGGTCGGCTTCCATATTGGCGGTGAACTCGGTGTCGACGATGTCGGCGAAGTGTTCTTTCAGCACCTTGGTAACGAGCGTGCCAATTTCGCTGGGCACGAATCGCTTATCGTCGTTCTTGGTGACGTACTCCCGCCGCTGGATTGTATCGATCGTCGGGGCGTAGGTGCTCGGGCGGCCGATGCCGAATTCTTCCAGTACTTTCACCAGGGTCGCTTCGGAGTAGCGAGCAGGGGGTTGGGTGAAGTGTTGCTCGGGCAGCAGTTTCTCGCAGTCGACGGCGTCGCCCTGCTTGAGGGCAGGCAGTAGATTCTCTTTAATGGCCGCTTTTTCGCCCAGCGCTTTGATGAAGCCATCGAAAATGACACTGGTGCCGGTAGCTTTGAACGTGTAGGTACCAGCGTCGATCGTGGCGGCAACGTGGGTTACTTTCGCCACTTCCATTTGGGACGCGATCATGCGCTGCCAGATGAGTTGGTACAGGCGAAGCTGGTCGCGCTCGAGGTAGGGAGCGAGGCTCTCGGGCGTGCGGGCAGGGTCGGTCGGGCGGATGGCTTCATGCGCCTCCTGCGCACCTTTTGATTTTTTCGTGAAAATACGCGGCTGGCTCAGCGCATAGGTGGGGCCAAAGTTTTTGGTAATGGCTTCTTTGGCCGCGGCCGTGGCTTCATTCGCCAAGTTAACGGAATCGGTACGCATGTAGGTGATGAGACCGGTTGGTCCTTCAGTGCCGATATCGACTCCCTCGTACAACCGCTGGGCAAGCAACATCGTCTTTTTGCTCGAGAAGCCGAGCTGGTTCACGGCGGCTTGCTGCAAGGTGCTGGTGGTAAAGGGCGGCGGCGGAGTTCGCGTGCGCTCTTTAGCTTCGATGCCCGTAATGGTGTACTCGGCGCCGGCGAGGCTCTGCACAATCGCGTCCATGTCGGCTTTGTTACTAATACCGAGCTTAGGAATTTTCTCTCCTTGCTTCCCGAACAGCGTTGCCTCGAATGTTTGATCCTGATGATGCAGGTGGGCAGTGAGGGACCAGTACTCCTGCGCTTTAAAGGCAGCGATTTCTTCTTCCCGCTCGACAATGAGCCGCAGCGCAACGGACTGCACCCGCCCAGCCGAGAGGCCCCGGCGGACTTTTTTCCACAGGAGCGGCGAGAGCTCATAGCCGACCAGGCGATCGAGAATGCGGCGGGCTTGCTGGGCATCGACGCGGTTGAGGTCGATATCACGCGGCTCGGCGATGGCCTTTTGAATGGCGCTCTTTGTAATTTCGGCGAACGTGATGCGTTTGCACTTGCTGGCGGGAACTTTCAGTAGTTCTTTTAGATGCCAGGCAATGGCTTCGCCTTCGCGATCTTCGTCAGTGGCGAAGTAGATTTCGTCGGCCTTAGCGGCAGCTTTTTTCAACTCGGCAACTTGCTTCTTGGCCTTGGTTGGCACGACATACTTTGGCTTAAAGTTTTTATCGACATCGACCCCCAGGGTGCTCTTGGGCAGATCGCGCACGTGGCCATAGCTGCTTTTCACCACAAAGCCGGCGCCTAAATATTTTTGAATCGTCTTGGCTTTCGCCGGCGATTCGACAATGACGAGTTTCATAACGTAAGTTGATGTGAGTAAAGCGCGGAATGTCTGAGACGTCAACCTGCTAACTTTTCCCCACCCCAAAGGGTGTTCATCCCCCCTTTCTCCGCCAGCTGGCGGATGTTACACTACCAACTATCATGCGTCTGCCAGCCCGACCTCGCACAATAGCCAGAAAGAGGCGAGCCGCTCTCTCTCTTTCTCTCTTAATAACCCTCACGCTCCCCACTCCGCTCAGCGCTGAAACCGAAGATCCCGCCCCCTGGTACCCTTCGACAGGCTCAGGGCAAGACACAACAGACTGGCAGTACCGCCAGAAGCTCACCGTTAACCACCACCAGGTGGCCGGCTCTCTGGATGCCTTTCCCCTGTTAGTCAAGCTAACGGGCGACATTATCGACAAAGCTCAAGAGAATGGCAACG
>DATDVI010000049.1:0-9773 GCA_035290125.1 Candidatus Anderseniibacteriota bacterium | reverse complement strand
GGCCCGCCCCGATCGGTATCAATACCGCTGATCTTTCCGTCAAACGGAGCAAACACCCCCACAGCATTCATTGTACCGCGATACGCCGGCTGCACTTTAACATAGTGCTTCATCGAGCGCGGTGTCGCCTCAAACTCGCCTGTCTGCACCGTCGGGTGCCGGTAGTCATGCCCCGCACAGCTGCGGTACTGCGAGAGCGCCGCGATTTGCGATACATCCACCGGATTGGCCGTAATAAATTGCTCGCTAATTTCCTGGTCAGTCGGCAAGAACGAAAACCCAACCGCCATAGCCGTAAACCCTAGCACCGGTATGGCCAGAACAATCAGCAGTATCGTTATCCACCGCCTCATCTTACGACTGTATCATAAAAAAAGTGTGTCCCGCACGTAGTGTGCTACCATGACGATAAGATGTTCTCTCAGCCGCAAAAAATACTCCTCGGTATATGCCTGCTTGGTCTGGGCTTTCTGCTGGGCACGCTGCTGCGCTGGCCCACGCCGCTGATCTCAAAACCCGATAATTTCGTCCGCGTCTACCCGCCCATCATCAAAGCCACGTTCGATCCCGGGAGTGACATCTTTAACAAATTACTAAACGAGAACTATACTCGCGCGCAGCGTGTCGGCTTTAACACCGTCTATATCTACGTTAATCACGACTACGACCAAGGTACGTTAAAGCTTGTTTCCCCCATCGGCGGCCCGCACTTCTCCAGCACCGCGCAAGCCGAATACGAAGAACTGATCCGCGCTGCCAAGCAAAAAGGCTATGCCGTGCTGCTCGCGCTGCAATTCGCCATGCCGAATAGTAACCCTCTCGGCGTGCCGCAGGAACAGTTTTTGCGCGACGCCGAAGCGGCCGCGCAGCAGTGGGCAGCGATCGCCGAGCAGTATCAAGTCGAATTCTTTGCTCCCGGCAGTGAAATCGATGTTCCGCTGCGCTACGAATACTTTGGCGGCAACGGCAATCGAGACGATGAAGTTTTTGCACTAACCAACGCCTACCACCAGGTCGTGCTGCCGGCCATCACGCAAGTCTTCCAGGGCAAAACGGTCTACCAGCACAGCTACTCGGCGCGAGGCGAGGTTGAAGCAGCCGGCTACGATCTCATTGGCATTGACTTTAACCATGCCAACCTCCCCCTTGCCCAATTTCCCGCCTACGTCCGAAAAGTCTATGCGCAAGCCGCCCAGGCCGCGAAAACATCACAGACCGATTGGTACGTTGCTGAGTATTGGGCAAACTTTCGCGGCAAAGGCCAAGGCCCGCAACCGGGCGAAGTCCTGAAGAACCAGGCGGGCCAGTCGCTCGATGAACTACAGGACGACTATTTACACATTGCCACTACGGAGTACCTAAAGTTCACTGGAGATCCCGCGCCACAGGGCTTTGGCGTAATGTCGTACCAGCACCCACTCGCGCAAATTATCGACCGCCCCGCCGAAAAAGTTCTGACGGAATTTTTTAGGCAATTATAAATTTTTAACACTATGAACAAATCAGTCTTTATTCTTATCATCCTCTTCCTGGCAGGCCTAGCACTCGCCTTGAGCCCCTGGAATCCCTTTTTCTCGCGTTCGATCAGTGACAGGTGCTTTACCGTCTACCAGCCCACCTACGTTCCCGCCGGCCAAACCGTTCAAGCCATCGATGCCCTGGATCTCAGTCGCCCGTGTCCCGAGCGCGCCGCTCGTTTTGCCCCTGACCCAGACAATAAACCCTGGGAAATTGAGGAGCGCACCGTTGATACCGGCCTCGCCACCTATCAATTCAACCTTGAACATCTGACGTTTACTGAGAGCGCGGATCGTAAATATACCTTTGTTCAGGACCGGAACAGCCAACCCGCGCTCTTGGGCTTCATCGACGATACATTCGTCTACATCACGAACGCTAAGAGTGGCCCGCTCACCAAAGACGACATGGCGAAAATCTTCGCGGGGCTGCGCCAGTAGTCCACTCCATGGCCAGCTGGATCATCTTTGCGCTGCTCGCCGCGATCTTCGCAGCCCTAGTCGCCGTGCTCGGCAAGCTCGGCATTCAAAACATCGACTCCACCCTCGCCACCACCGTGCGGGCAGTGATCATGGCAATTTTTCTGACGATCACCGCGCTGCTGCTCGGCAAGGGCAAGTTGCTTAACACGATCGACAACCAATCATTACTCTTCATTGCCGCCTCCGGCATTGCCGGCGCCCTCTCCTGGCTCGCCTACTTCGTGGCGCTGCGCACCGGGCCGGCTGCTGCCGTCTCGGCGCTCGATCGTCTGAGCGTCGTCTTCGTCGTCATCTTCGCAGCGCTATTTCTCTCCGAGTCGCTCACCTGGAAAACCGGCCTGGGCGCAGCCCTGATCACCGCCGGCGCAATCTTAATGACGCTGCGCTAAGAACACGGCCCATTCTAACACCTAGTGTTAGAATGGGCCTAAAATGGCTGATTTAGGGGCTTATAAAGAAAATCCCTGATCGGTGGGTCACGTCGTCAAATCAACCCCGACGCTCCATCTGCCGCGCTCGCTCATGCAAACGCTGGCGCGTTCCAGCGGCACGCTGCCGCAGCGCTGCCACTGCCTCTTCCGCCTGGCGCTGCCCCCGATACTTCTCTAGTAGTTCCGCACACTGCTCTTCTACCTCACGATACACCGCCTCAGCCACGCGACGGCAGTACGCCGCCAAGGCCGCGTACGTCGCCGGCTGATGCCCAAAGGGCACGAACTGGTCTGTGTTCTCACACCAGCCACAGCTCGGCGCCTCACCCTCAAAGTCGCAATTCTCAAAACCACACTCTAGGCACCAAAAAAATAGTAGCTGCGGTACTGGCATCATGCCTCGTATAGTACCAAAGCATCCTACTTTGCATATTCGGCCCCATAGTGCTAGTTTAAGCGTTATCCAGCCTATATCTTTTATTCATAACTAACCATATATGCCAAAACCTAATGCAGCGTTTATGAAACCAATGACGGTGAGTGCCGATCTCGCCGCCGTCGTTGGCGCGGGACCCATGCCCCGCTCGGAGGTCACTAAGAAGCTCTGGGAGTATATTAAGCAGAACAATCTGCAGGACCCGGCCAACAAGCGCAACATCAAGGCCGACGAGGCGCTCAAGAAAGTTTTCGGCGGCAAAGAGGTGGTCAACATGTTCGAAATGACCAAGCTGGTCTCCCAGCACTTGTCGTAACAATAAAAAAAGCGTGCGGTGTCTGCCATGCCGCTGCATGAACAAAACACCACACGCTTGAGAGAACAGGGAAATTACTGCTGATATTCCTCCAAAACCACGAGGAAAGAATGGGGCTTTGGGCTGTAGGCATATCCCCGCAGAATATCTTTTATTCCTCGGTGTTCCTCATCATAACCGAAGTTAAAAGAAATGCGGTTTGCCCACCACCAATACCGCCAGCCTTCCAGGGCAACAAATTCCCGCCAGGCACGCTGGTCGAACTGAACAAGTTTGGCGCTATACCCGCGCCCGGCAGAAGACACCGAGACACGAGTTGGCCGCGTATCTATTCGTGACACCCAGACCCACGGTCGGTCGAAGAATAAGCCGCCTCCTTCTTGAAGCCACATCTCACCCGAAATAATATTTCGGGCAACACCGATTTCCGTCGGCTCGTTATAGTTGGCAAAGCTAAGGTAGAGGAGAAAAATGAGGCTCATGAAAAGAAGCGGCAGGCTAAATCGTTTTCGCCTGAGAATCTGAAGAAACTTCATTATTCCACCTCAAGCCTGGACGCAGTGGTCAGCGCACCTTGATTAGGAGCAATCTCCTGAATAACTTTCAGAAACGGACAATCCTTTCCGTCCGCCATGTCAAAGGCATAGCATCTCAGGATCTCCTTTAAGTTATCAACGTCGTCGCCCGCATCCCGACCATGCCACTCAATAAACGTCGCCAGTCCCTTGGGATCAAACCGCACCAGCTTTGCGTTCAGCACACGTTCATTGGCGCTGATCGTTATTTGGTACGGTCGCAGATCCAGCGTATGTACGCTATAGCGAAAAGGAGTACGGACCACCCAGCCAAACTTCTCCACCTTCTCGATCTTGCCAGTGTAGCGATCAAACACGAACCCCAGTTCGTGGTTGTCGACGCTGGTCACCCACAAGGCACGCCAGACCAGCAGAGAGAAAAGTGTGCACAATAGCAACGTACCAATGACAATACCTATAGTCCCCAGACGGCTCCAGCGCCACAGTCTACCTATCATCTGTGTATCCTCCTCCGACAGTGTGTTGCTCGCTAGCCTTCTATCCAGATAGTGGATAGATCACAGCCTGCAAAAACCAACCGCATCGAAGTAGGTTTCTCAAGGCTGTGATCACATCCCGCAAGATATCAAAGAGCTATCAGGTTTTGCAACATACTACATATATAGAGCAGTGTCAAAAGAATTTCTGCGCGAAAAGACCGGCCAGCAGTAAAACATACCGAGGTTTAGAAACTAATTCTTCTCGAGCGTAAAGTACCCCACGCTGAACACCACGCCGGGAATCAATTGTAGCCCAGCACAATCACATCCGTCGCTTTATCCCGCAAGCCTTTGGCGACAGCACCGCTCCCGGCACCTGTCATAGCAGCGGAACAAACACAAACCCCGGGTATTCGTGCCGCTCCCATTCGCCAGTTGGCGAATCCTCGCTCGTCTTGAGCAACTGCAACACGCTGGAACCGATCGGCGCCACGATCAGCCCGCCAATTTTTGTCTGAGTGAGCCAAGCATCGGGCACGTGCTCACCAGCGGCCGCAGCAATGATCTTGTCGAATGGCGCCCGCGGCGGATAGCCACCGAGCCCACTCATGCAGCGCATCTCGACAATGCCTTTGGCAATAAAGTTATAGTGTGACACGTTCTCTCGCCCCCACTCGCACAGCGACGGCACAAGCTCCAGCGCTGTTACTCGACCAGATATACCGACAATGTGTGCCAAGAGGCTCGTCTGCCAGCCAGAGCCGGAACCAATATCCAGAATGTTGTTGCCAGCCTGCGGCTGCAGCAATTCCAGCATGATCGCCACTGTCAGCGGCTGAGAGATCGTCTGCCCCTCGCCAATGGGCAGTGCAATATTACTGTAGGCCTCATCCTCAATCTCCGGCCGCACGAAGTCTCGCCGGTCAATGGCCCGAAAAGCGGCGATAATCGCCGGCGTATGCAGCACCCCCTCGGCAATCAATTCATCCACTAACCTGTCCATATAACACAAGTCTAAGAACGCCTGGCCCGAAGCGCTAGGCAAAAATTTCGATAAAAAAGAGCCGCCCCAGTGATACCACCGGTGCGGCTTGTCGAGTCGCGAAAACAAGCTAGACTTTCATAGGTTTCTTATGGCGATCCCAAATAACGATGCGCCGTCGCACTGAAGTGATCCGAGCTTGAATCACATCCTGCGGAAATACCTCTTGTGCCCACTCCGTATAAAAGGTCAGTTGAGATAAAAAAGGTTCCTGACCAACCAACATTTCCCGCGGACTCAGTCCCATCTCTGCTCCAAGCTCCATAATGACCATCTGAAACCAAACCGGGTCAAGACCGTTCGCTCGGTCTGCGTCACGCAAGATCTGAGCCTCCAGACTAAGATTCTTGCCGCCGTTGTCGTACGGAAACTTAGTCGGCTCAATATATGACTCAATTGTGTCAATGTATGGTCGATCCTCAGGTGCAACGTGTTCCTCAAAGAAGCGCTTCGCCATCTTGATGTTCACATCATCGTTACCATCAGCAGCTCGGCCCATATGGTTCGCATCATGCATCATGGCTGCGATGAGCAGCCACCGCCGCTGACGTGGCGATAAGACATCGGCATAGTACAAACATGCATCATGGCATAACCACGTAGTATGCACCATGTGCCGATAAGCATGATACAACCCTCGCAGGTTGCGAGCATAGTCAACGAGAACCACATCGTAGTAGCCAAGATCCCCTCCCTCATATGCCCCATAGACGTTTTCCAGAATGTCTTCGATCGAAACGGTGTGCTTAGGCGGACGCTCAGAACGCATAGTCAAAGCCTTTCTTGTACGCTTTCGCTAATTTTTAGTCGAAAGCTAGTTGTGAAAAAACGAACCGCCCCAATGTGCTGCCGTAAAATAGCCTAAAGTGGTCAGGCTGTCAAGCTTTCTTTTTCTGCACCAACACTATTTTTCCAGCGTAAAGTAGCCCATCGTAAACACGACGCGGGGCAGGGCGCGGATATGGACTTTGCCTAAATACGTATTCGGCGCTGTGCTCACCATCTCATCGACAATAAACCGCAGCCACCACGGGTTCCCCGGCTGGTTGTAGTCCAGCACAATCACATCGGTATCTTTATCACGCAGGCCTTTAGCAACATATGTTTTGAAAGGATAGTTGGTCGTCACCCTATCCCCTTCCTTAAAACGATTAATGCCGCTGCTCTCGGCTTGGTTAAACGTCTTCCCCTGCCAGCTAACATCTAAGCCAGGCACGTTCCCAATATAGTCACCGTCAACAGACGCACTATCGGCCGTTCCCCGAACAAATTTCTCTTGGTTCCCACTACGCTCAGATTTCACCGTGCGATACACGCCAAACAGCACCGCCGCCAGGAGCACCACAATCACCAGCACTACAAGAATCGTCATAGTTCTCATACGCTTTCAGTAAACACCAAACTGCCAACTTCAGCCAACTGCTGCTCAATAATCGTATCGGGTCCGTCGAATAAAAATTTCCCCTTGAATTTCTTTCCGGCCAGCAGCAACGGCAACCAGTAGATATCATCCGGCCACATCTCGTTGAACGGAATTGCATCTACCCCGAACCACTGCGGCTTCATCTCTTCGCTCTCAGTTGGCGTGCCTAAAAACTCCTCGGCCCTAAAAATATGCACTTCGAGTATTTCGGGGTCTCCGGAAAATTCGAACTGGATCAGCCCAACTTTTTCCAGCTGCACTGCGGCAATGCCGGCTTCTTCCTGCAGCTCTCGCGCGGCCGCTGCTTCAATTGGTTCGCCTGCAGCAACTTTCCCGCCGAATCCGTTCCAGCGTCCCGCCCCAAACCCGCGCTTTTTCAGGCCAAGCAGCACCCGCGGCTGCTGGTGAATAATAGTCAGCGTTAGTACCTTTTTCATATCCTCATACAAAGAGTACTGGAATACATAGAAAAATACCCCAGCAGCATTGAGCACACTGGAGTATGGAAAAATAATTGCCTGGCATTACTACACCGTCAGCTCGCTCTGTTCAGTCAACTGATCGCGGTACGGCAGGAGTGCCTGGTCTACCTCCGAGACGAAAGTGTCAACCTGCAGAGGTGCTAAACCAATAAAACCAATCGGATCAAGCAGCTGCGCCAGTCGGCCATGGACGGGTTCAAAGTAGGGGTCCTGAGCCAGACGCTCCATAAGGTCGTTATCGGCACCCTCCTGCTTAACACGATTCCCTGCCGCTTGTGCATGCTGGCGAATCTTCTCATGTGCCTCCTGCCGATCGCCGCCCGTCGCCACCATAGCCATCAGAATTTTCTCCGTTGCCATGAACGGCAGCTCTGCGGCAATATGCCGAGTTATCACGGCGGGGTACACCACCAAGCCCTCCATGACATTCTGCAAAATGAGCGCAATGGAGTCGGCTAGCAGGAAAGCTTCAGGAATAAAGCGCCGCCGCCCCGCACTGTCATCCAGCGTTCGCTCGAACCACTGCAGTGCATGCGTCTGGTATGCGTTGTGCACACACGCCATGAGCTCGCGACTGAGCGAACATGCCCGTTCCGCCCGCATGGGGTTTCGCTTGTAGGGCATAGCGCTCGAGCCAACCTGGCTCGCCTCAAATGGCTCCTCAACTTCTTTCTTATGCTGCAGCAGACGCAGATCATTGCCAATCTTGTGCACCGTAGCGCCAAAATCAGCCAAGGCAGCAATCACCTGCGTGTCCTGCTTGCGGGTATATGTCTGCCCACTAATGGAAAAACACTGAGAAAAGACGCAAGCTGCGGTGACCAGCCGGTCCAGTTCCAGAACTTTCGTCGCCTCCCCCTGGAACAGTTCCAGAAACGAATCCTGCGTCCCCGTCGCGCCTTTCACCCCCAGAAACTGCAGACCATCCCGAACTCTCTCCAGGACCTGCAAATCCATCAGCAGATCCTGCAGCCATATCGCCGCACGCTTCCCAACCGTTGTCAGTGAAGCTGCCTGAAAGTGCGTATAGCCCAACGTTGGCAGCGCACGATGCTCAAAAGCAAAGTCGCGCAGGCGCGCGATCACCCGAGCTAACCGTACACAGAGCAGCCGCAGACCATCTCGCATCTGCATGATGTCTGTGTTGTCAGTCACGTAACAGCTGGTCGCTCCCAGGTGAATAATTGGCTTCGCTAAAGGAGCCACCTCCCCAAACGCGTGAATATGCGCCACAACATCATGCCGAAGTTTTCGCTCCAGCTGCTGTGCCAAGTCGTAATCGATATTGGCAACGTTTTCTTGCATCTGGGTAATCTGCTCTCCGCTAATTGCCAACCCCAACTGTTGCTGTGCCTCCGCCAGCCGAATCCACAACCGGCGCCAGGTCTGAAACTTTGTATCATCAGACCAAATGCGCTTCATTTCCTGCGAAGAATACCGTCCGGAAAGTGGCGAAACATACGAATCGTGAGACATGATTAAACTCGCTTTCTAAGCAAAAGACGATGCCGACAGAACAGACGATGTTCCGTCATTGTCAAAGTACGTCTTTTGTATGTAGCACCGTCGAGCGGTTCAGGCAACCACAATCACCGACTACTCACAAATTTGACTACAACTTGTCCTTAATGAGATGAGTGAATTGCTTCTTTACTTTACGTAGTTTGGGGTTAATCATCGCCAGCGAGTAGGGAGAGAGCCGATTGCGATCGTAGAAATTAATATTCTCCGCCTCAGCCGGATAAAACGTATCCAGCTCCTTGATTTCCGTCACCACCGCCGCCCCCTCCATGTCTGAGGTATTAATGTCGTGAATAAAAGCTTCGGCCGCCGCTTTCTGCGCAGCATCGGTCGTTAAAATAATCGAACGATACTCCGAGCCAACATCTGGCCCCTGCCGATTGAGCTGCGTAGGATCATGCGAGGCAAAAAAGACCGTCAGCAGATCGTTGTACGTAATAACGGTAGGATCAAATTCAATCTTCACTACCTCGGCGTGGCCGGTTCTGCCTGTCGAAACAGTTGCGTAGGTAGGATCCCCTCCGCCAGCTGGCGGATCGCCACCGGCATAGCCCGGCGTCACCCGCACGACTCCTTGCAATTGCTGCAAAACGGCTTCCGTACACCAGAAGCATCCGCCGCCAAATATCGCCGCCTGTGTCGCTGCCACGTCTTCCTCACTCTCCATCGTACGCTCGCTGTAGCTCCGCCAAGTCAAACTTCTTCATCGGCAAGAACGCTTGGGTGACGCGATCGATCTGCTCAGCCGTCCCTTCTCGCATCATTTCATTCATTGCTTCTGGCACAATCTGCCACGAAACGCCGTATTTATCTTTCAGCCAGCCGCACTGCTCGGATTCCGGCACTGCGGAAAGCTTTTCCCAGTAATAATCTATTTCTGCCTGGTCCTTGCAGTTCACCACAAGAGAAATAGCCTCGTTAAACGTAAACAGCGGCCCGGCGCTGATGGCCATGAAAGATTGCCCGGCCAGGACAAACGAAACAACATCGGTATCCCCCGACGGCGTATTGCGCAGGGTTTTCACACTGATAATTTTTGAATCTGGAAAGATGGACACGTAAAGCTCCGCTGCCTCCTTGGCTTCAGTGTCAAACCACAAATGCGGG
>DATDVI010000048.1:0-6371 GCA_035290125.1 Candidatus Anderseniibacteriota bacterium | reverse complement strand
GCCTGCCACTGGCCGTCGGCTGTGGCAGAAAATCCTGCCATAAGCCTACTACCGCCTCCTGGAAGCCATCCACAAAGAGGATAACCATTGTCCCGAGGCAGAGTAGCAGAACGATCACGCCCAGAAAACCAGCCAAGCCCTTGAGGAAAGCTAATCCTGGCAGGCGCACCGGCGTACCTGCTGGTACCACCGCTGGTGCCGGCGCCACTGGAGGAACTGGCACTTGGCGCGGCTGGCGGGTACGCCAGAGCCCGAGAGCAATTACCAAGCCGATAAACAGCAGTAATACAAGCAGCACCAGCAAGGTCCACTGTAAGGGTGTCATGCGTCTTATCTCCTGTTATTAGGGGCGTGTGGCACGTGTTCCCTGAAGTATGCGCTTCAGAGATTCAATCGCGCCTTCATTAAGCCCAAGTTGTGTTAGGTTCACTTCTTTCCCGCTTGAGCGTAAGACATCAAGCATATACGCCGCTTGCGTATCATCAAGGCCAAGGGCCGTGCTCAAGGCTTTGATGCCGTCTGCCTGACCAATGCGAGTCAGCTTCTCAACCAGCAGCTGCGCCTCGCCTTTCTGTTTGCCGATGAACACAGCGTCAATTGCCTTAATAGCTTCCGAGTCAGTTTCCTGCGCGGCCTGCAATTGAATATTTTCAATAACCAGATCACCGACGAGCAGCGATTCAGCCGGGTTGCCCTTATCATCAAATAGTCTCGCTTCGCGAAACACGCTGCCGTCATCCTTGACCACTAATGCTCTCACCATCTTTTCATATTTCTCTCGTTCCCGGATAATATCATCCGTCGTGCTCCCGAGAGTGCTGAAGGTGAAGTGGGTAGCCGCCTCCCGCATTGCGTCCTGCATGGCCTTGTTGAGCACCGCGTGAAAAATCAGCGCCACCTGTTGCACTTTGTGCTCGTGGGTCACTTCTTCTCCACTTATCGATACGCGCTTGTCCTCAAGACACGTCATCCGGGTCAAATCGCGATTTCCTTTCTTTATGATCGAAGCCCAGCTTTGATCAAAGAGTGGAAAGACTCCTGCCAAATACTCGGGGTTATCGGACAGGCGAAACTGCAGCGTTCCGTCTCCCTCCATTCGCACCCGCGGTACATCCGTTTGCTTAGCATCGGTGTACATCTGCGAGGCATGAACCGGCACTTCGAACTGCGTACTTGTGGCCCGGTAGCCAAGTTTGAATGGCCACGGCGCAAACGCAAATTCCATGCCAAATAACTGAAGTGCAAGTCTCGGGTTACCACCTTTCAGAGCAATCCGATCTCTGTTAAGCCGTTCGTACGATCGGCCAATCACCGTCTTGTGGTAGGTACCACCCAGATTGAAGATAAAAATCTTCTGATCGGGCTTCAGGGGGTCGAGCGACTGATACAGCCAGTAGACGAGAACTGGTAAACCTATTAAGACTACCAGCGCAAACAGAAGCAGCGTAAAAACCTCGACCTCAACTCCCTTGTAAACTTCAACAACAAGAGGACCAGTCATCTGAATCTCCTTTTCGAGAAAAGTTGTCAACGAGCCGCCAAAAGCAGCCCAAAATCAGCAAAACAACGTCAAAAGACTATATACAATATAATTAAATTTGTCAAGCGTGCCGGGGACAGGAGTTGAACCTGCACGTCCTTACGGACACAAGGTCCTAAACCTTGCGTGTATACCAATTTCACCACCCCGGCTTACCCCCTTATAATAGCGCGCCTGCCCCGTAGTGAAACCTTTAGGTTTCTACTACTGGGGTATACCATTCCGCCACATCCGCTTACCCCCAACTATACCGTGTTAGCTATGAGTTACTAAAACTTGTTTGGCCTGAGCCGAATCCATCAATACCGCCTGCGCCACGGGAGCATGGTAGAGATCAGTATATTCCCGGACGATCCGAGCCCACGTAAAGTGAAGTCTGGCGCGGCGCCCCGCGGCCGCGAAGCGGCTTTGCGGGGTTTTTCGGGTCGCGGAGCCTAGGGTTGCTCGTAGTGCGTCGGCCAGCGCGGCCACATCGCCAGGCTTAACCACCGGCGCTGTTGCGCCAACCAGCTCAGAAAACAGCGGCGTCGCTGTTGCCACCAGCGGCACTCCGCTATCCATCGCCGTCAGTACCGTCTCGCTATCGGTCTCGTTACCAGTCACAATCACCGCCGCTGCCTGCGCAATCAGGCTCGCCCGCACGCGCCGGCCGGCTTCGCTCACAAAAATCAGAAAGGGATGCCGGCGGGCTAGGCGGCTCAAGGCTGGCGTTTTCTCCGCAAAAACCACTAATTTCTTGCGGCTTTTCGCCTGCTCGTAGCCTTTAGTAACCCAGCGAATATCAGTAATGTCAGTTGTCGTCAGCACGCAGTACTGCCCTTTGCGCAAGCCAAAGTGGGCAGCGGGAACCGGTGGCAGTGCCTCCGGCGTATACCCGTCCGGCACGTATTGAGCCCGAATGCCAAATTCCGTCAGTAAGCGATACTGCAGCTCCCGCGTGGGCGCACATGTTACATCGAACATCTTTGCTGCCCAGCGGGCCACCAGCACGTACACCACGCCGACTCGCGCTGGCAGCGTATCCACTGTCCAGATAAACGTCGCCTCTGGGTTAATGAGGACGCTGAGCGGCGCGAGCACTGCCTGCCGCCAGCCGTGAACATGCACCACGTCACTGGCTGCTTTGCCAACTACGCGGAGCGTCAAAAAAGAATGGACCCAACCGCCAGGGAGCAGGGGATTCAGTGAAAAGACGTGCCGCAGCGCCACGCCGTTAAATCGGCGCAAATTGCGCGAAACAAACGGCTGCGCGCAGGTTACCGTCACTTTGTGTCCCGCGGCCGCTAAAGCGCTAGCCAGCGCCTCAACTCGGTGTTCTCTGGCGGCCTGCCCCGCGGAGCCCGCAGGGCGAAGTGGGGGAATACCCTTTTGCCCCAAAAAGAGAATTTTCATAACCGGCCACTATAGCACACCCTTTTAATCTTGACAAGGTCTGCAAAGTATGTATGCTAGGCAAAGCAGTAATGGACTGCAGTTTGTCAATTAAACCCCGTATGAGGAGGCACGAAGATGCCAGCAGGACAACGAGCAGAGCTGTTTGCGGACATTCATGCTCTTAAGGAGCAACTGCAACAGGTCGGCAAGCCCTACCAGGGCCCAAATCTTTCCGCGAAAGCGAAGACCGAGGAGCTGGTAGCCCAGCGAGACGAACTCGCCGCTCTAGTCGGCCCCGGGCAAGAAACCGCTACCCTTAACCTGGGCGGCGCTACCACTCGGGTGAAAGTCAAACCTGACAACCCCGCACCGCCTGACAACAAGCTCCTCGCCAACAAGGAAACGTTTGAGCGCGCCCATAGAGCCCAGGCGGCCTTTGGTCACGAGCTGCAACGCGCGCAAGATCTGGGAATAACTATTCCCAATGACTTGCGCGATACGAATGAGGATTGGCAATGGCCCGCTGATTTTCATGGCCAGGGTGGTGCTCAGAGGCGGAAGCAGACTGAGACCTTGGCTTACATTGGACGTTTGGAAAGAGCCATCGACAGCCTCCAAGCGCTCCAACGAGCTCCGGCGGAACCAAGGGCGAGGCGAGCGCCGACTGAACGACAGGAGGTCACAAGAGAGACCGCCACGGGTCAGCTACGCGAAACTCGGCCTGGCAAACGCGCCCGAGAGGTTCGCCGCAGGAGAGAGTTTCAGCCACAGGCTGCGTCTGATCCGGCGACCGTTGACTTTAGCCAGGTCGACAAGGCCAAGATGCTGGCCTACTTGCATACCGACGGTGTTGCGGAGCAATACAGTGTGGTAACGAAGAAAGCGCACGACAAGGAAGTACAGGAGGCCAAGCAAGCCGCCGCGGCAACCAAGCCTGTTGATCTCGGCAGTGTTCCAGCCAACGTTATGCTGGAGTACGTACGCCGGCCAGAGGTAGCCAACGTCCTTGGCGTGGTGCCTCGCGACGACTACCTGCCCAAGAAAGATGCGATGGCGACAGTCGACCACAACCGCATCAAGGGGCAGCTTGAAAAACGTCTTGGGAAATGGCAGCGAGGAGCCTGGGTCTCCGGTGGGATTGCCGCGCTTCTTGCCCTAACGATGTTCTTCACCACTTACGACCTCAAACGACAGGGAGGAGATTCCGCAACCGACAACACCTCCAGCGCGTCTGCCGAGGCAGAAAGCGACGAGGAAATCGAGGCCGATTTGGTCAAACTCGCCGAAAATTCCCGACGCATCCGCGAAGCGGGCCAATTCGACGAGTAAACCTATTCCGTACTGTCCCATTACATAACTTCAGTTGAAAGGAAAATGGAGATGAAAATCTTCGCACTAGTTCTAGTTGTTGCGGCGAGCTTGCTCGCCTCAGACGCACTTGCCCAAAACCGAGCAAGCCTTGATCGCAAGTTCAGGCAGGCTATGATTGCTCATTCCGACGACACCGCGCGTGCAGTCGAGAGTCAGGGCAATGAAATCCGGGAAATCAAGAAAAGCGGCACTCCCAAAGACGCCGAGCAGGACCAACGGATCGATCAGATCATTCGTCAGCTCAGCGGCTCTGCGCCAGCGAGTGATCCCTCGGGACCGTTCAAGACGACCGGCTTCACCAGTCCTGGATCTCGGGCGATGATCAAGACGTTTGCAGAGCAACAAGCGGCCAAGCAGGCTGCCGGCTCAACCGATCCTGGATCCGCCGCCGTCTCTGCGAGTAACCTGCCCACAGCGCCTCCATCAATGGCTAAGCTTGAGCTCGAGTACTTTGAATTACGCTTCGGCGGAATTCATGAGCAGGGAGCCCAACTCCTAGCCGGCCAGGAAAAGCTCCTAGCCGGGCAGACAGACGCCAGTGGCAAGCTCGACAAGATCACTGAGCGGGTCGACGGACTAACCAAAGAGTTTGCTGCCGACCGGGAGGAAGCGAAGCGCGAACGCCAAAAGATACTGCGACAACTCGCGGCTATCGAAAAGCGGCTCAGTGCTCCGCCAGTCAACGTATCGGTGAACCAAAGCATGGCGCCTGCTCCGCAAGCACATGCCTATGTGAATCCGAAAAAATAGTTCGTTATCGTTCTGTTAAGAACGAAGTATTAATCCGAATTACACACGACAGCTATGTTCATCCGAGCATAGCTGTTTTTTCTTTACCCGAACTCTTGACACGGTCTCTAAATCTCGGAACAGTACAAGCATCATATGCTCTGTGAACGATGCCAAACTCGTGAAGCCACCCTGCGTGTCCAGCGCACGACCGGGGGAGCGAGCGAGCAGAAGAATTTATGCTATGCCTGCGCGTCGGAAATTGGTGTGCAAATTTCCGACGTCCCGCGCCGTGCCCCGCGTAGCTCCGCTGGAGCGGAGTGGGGAAGCTTTAGCGAAGTGGGACCATTTTCCGACTTTCCCGGCTTTTTCGACAGCCCCTTTTTCGGCCACGGCCGCCATGAGCATGGCGCCCCGTTAGGAAGCGAGCCCCGCCCGGCAGTTTACCCTGAGCGAAGTCGAAGGGAGCAAATCAACATCCTGGATGCATTCTCCGATCGCGCTAAGGGCGTGATCCAGCACGCGGCGCAAACTGCCATTGAAGCCGGCGCCTCGCTGCTGGATACCGAGCATCTCCTCATAGGAGTAGCCGCCGAAGAGGAAGTTGGCCGCCAGGTTCTCGAGAATCTGGATATTAACCCCACCGAGCTGACCGAGTATCTTAAAGAAAATATGCTTGCCCGCCGTAGCCCCGCCTCTGGCGGGGGCGAAGGCGGGCCCAAGAAAGAGTACGCTGAGGGCGTGGCCCCCGAGCTCTCCCCGCGCGCTAAAAAAGCGCTCGAGCTGGCTTGGCACGCCGCCCGCAACCTGGAGCACGATTATGTTGGCAGCGAACACATTCTCATTGGCCTCTTGCTCGAAGATGAGGGCTTAGCTGCGCAAACGCTCAAAAAGTATGGCCTGAGTGAAACCAAGCTGCGCCAGGCTACTCTCTCAGCCGTCGGAGAAAAGGGTAAAAAGAAAGGCAGCGCCACCCGGAAGAGCAAAACCCCCACGCTCGATAAATACAGCCGCGATTTAACAGAACTCGCGAAAGCGGGCAAGCTCGACCCCGTCATCGGCCGTGCCAGTGAAGTCCAGCGCGTGGTCCAGATCCTCTCCCGGCGCACCAAGAACAACCCCGTCCTCATTGGTGAGCCCGGCACGGGCAAAACCGCCATTGCCGAGGGCCTCGCCTCCCGGGTAGCCGGGGGCAACGTGCCCGAGACACTGCGCGGCCACCGCGTGGTGGCGCTCGATGTGCCAGCGCTCGTGGCGGGCACCAAGTACCGCGGCGAGTTTGAAGATCGGATAAAAAAAGTGATCGACGAGGTTACGTCCGAGCAAGGCAATATCATTCTTTTTCTCGACGAGCTCC
>DATDVI010000047.1:0-9875 GCA_035290125.1 Candidatus Anderseniibacteriota bacterium | reverse complement strand
CCCAGCCCAGCGCCACACCTGCGGCCCGCGCACCTTATTCAGCGCTGCCCGGGCCAGAACAACCAACGCCATGGCACCGATTCCAAGAATGAAGCCAATCCACACTCCGCGTGAATACGTCAGGAAAATAAATGGCACCGTCGCCGCAGCGAGCAGTGCCGCAGTCATGCGCGTCCGACCGCGAGTATGCCAGGCTATCGCAGCGCCAAGCAGCGCCGCCAACACTAAGTACTGGCCAAAAATACTCGGGTGCGCCATGATGCTTGAAAGCCGCGGAATCCAAATATCGCGCACCGGGTCAAACCGCAACACCGCGCTATCGACGGCAAAGAACCACTGATATATTGCCAGCAGCAGCACCACCACCACGCTGGCTGCAAACCAGCTGGCCGTCTCCCGCCAGCGCTTTGTTGAACGCGGCAGATACAACACCGCGAAATACAATAGGGCATAAAGGCCAATATCCCGCGCCCGTAACACACCCAGCAGCAGCGAATCAGCCCGCAGCAGTGAAAACAAAGCCCACAGCGCGAGCGTCACGACTGGCGCAAACAACATATTCCGCCGGTACGGCAACGTCTTCTGCAGGAGCGGGAACAAAAATAATTTCGCAAACAGCGTTAGGATAATGACGTCTTTAATCAACGTCACCGTGCCGATTGTTTGGGTAATTTTGAACATTGGCAGCAGCGGCGCAATGATAATAAAAAAGGTGAAGCCGTCCCACGGGTGCTCCCACGTCCACCAGGCCGCCGCCGCAAAGAACATGAAAAATAAGCCGGCTTGTAAGCTCAGGGCCAGGCTAATAACCGCGCCAGCCATAACGACGATCAGCGCCCAGGAAAATTCATTGCGAAAACTTACATTGATCATTTTCGTGAATGAAACCACGCCGCCGGGAGGCTGAGCAACAATGCCACCGGCGCCAGCACCAACAACACCACTTGTTCAATCATAGTGAAATGCTTGCTCGCATAGTGTAGTGAACTGCGCACCCACGGTATTGCGCGGCGCCAGGAAGATAGCTGGCTAAAGCTCACGCCGCCATGATGCACAATTTCCCCCGCGGGCGTGTACCACGCCTCCCAACCAGCCACACGCGCACGCTTGCAGAAATCTACTTCCTCAAACCACACCCAAAATGCCTCGTCCAGCCCGCCGAGTACTTTCAGCACCTCGCGCCGGATCAAGAATGCTGCTCCCATCACCTGGTCAACCGGTTGCTCGCGCGTGTAATCAAAATCAGCCTGCATATATCGTTGCCATAATTTCAGTCTAGGGGAAAGCCGGTGCAGCTTTAAGAACAGGCAAACAAAAACTCCCAAGCTCGGAAACGCCCGCACCGATGGCTGTAGCGTGCCGTCGGGGTTCAAGAGCTTAGGCCCAACGATGCCTGCTCGCTCATGTCGCTCCAGTACGCCAAGCAGCACCGGCAACGCACCAGTCCGCACTTCCGTGTCGGGGTTTAGCAGTAGTACATGACAATCAGGCGAGCGCCGCGTCAGGCGTTCGATAGCAATGTTATTCGCCCGAGCGAAGCCGGCATTCTCTTTGAGATTCACCAAGCGAATGCGTAGCTGATCAGCATTTTCCGCTGCCGCCACAGTTGCCTGCGCAACCGATCGATCGCGTGAAGCATTATCCACGACAACGACTTCTGCAATGCCCGCGCGCTCAGCATCAGGCAGCGCGGCCAGCGAGCGCAAGCACCGCGCTAGCAGCTCGCCGGTATTCCAGTTCACAATACTAATGCCAATCTGCGTCATAAACTCATTTACCCTAGTGTATCGGGTAAACGGATGCAAACAAAAAGAAAAGCCCCGCTGCCCGAGGCTTGATGCACGAACATAGATTTACCCTGCCCACTTGAGACGAATTTTTTCCTCTCGTATCTCTGCACAGATTTCCTGAACGAGTGTGTCGTCCTGCCCAATTTCGCTCAAGAACGGGTCAGCGTCAAGTAACAACAACAGACCAATCTCATGGTACAAAGCTACTCGGCATGCACGGGCAAAATCATCATACGTCAGCAGGTTATTGTCGGCGGTGATCACTAGCCGCTGGTGAACAGCGCATTCTCTGTTGCTACAGGTAGCGGCACAGTGTGGCACTGGACCAGCGATCCGCAGTAAAGAAATCAAGCCAGGGCGTCCACCAACTTCACAACCCTCATGCTGCCCAACAACGGCCAAGTTCTCAATGATTTTGTTAGCAAAATCAAACGCAGGCGCCGGCGGCCACAAGAACGCATGCTGCTCCCAACCAAGCGATCCGTTCGTTGGTACCACGGCGTTGTAAAGATTAAGCCGAATCCGCTCGATCATTGTGTGATCCCCTCTGCGTACGAGTAAAAAGATCAATTCCTCCAGCCAATGCCAGAGTTCAGTTCAGTGTAAACTATTTTACTGCTTCGTCACAGTCTGTCAGCTCCCGTTAACACTTTTAATGTCTGTTGCGCTGTCGCATCCCAACTAAATTCCGCCGCTCGCGCTACTCCAGCTGCTTTCAGCTCCTCGCGTCGCTGCTGTGCTTCCGTAATCCCTCGCACAATGTCGTCAGTGCTCAATGGATCAATTAAAATCGCCGCCTGCCCCACAACTTCGGGCATCGACGAAATGTTGCTCGTCACCACCGGGCAACCGCAGGCCATAGCTTCGAGCAGCGGCAGCCCAAAACCTTCGTAGAGGCTCGGCAACACAAAAACCTCAGCGTGCCAGTACAGCACCGTTAACATCTCATCTGGCAGGCGTCCGAGCATATGGATCCGCGCTGTGTACTTCGACGTCGCAACTCTTCGCTTAATCGGCTCATTCAACCAGCCATGCGATCCAGCAATAACTAATTGCAGCGCCGGGGAAGAGGCGCTGCTGACCAATTTCTCAAAGGCCTCAACCAACCGCATTAGGTTCTTCCGCGGCTGCAGCTGCCCAACGAATAAAACATACGGCTGCTTCAACTGTGCGTATTTTTCTTCCAGCGCAAGGCGCGATGCACTCCATTCTGTAACAGTTGGCACCCGAAACTGTTCATGATCCAAGCCGTGATGAATCACGTGGACTCCCTCTGTCCGTCCATAAAACTTTGACACGTCATTCGCTGTCGCCCGAGAGACGCAAATTAAATGGTCGGCTTCGCGCGCGGCCTGCGCGCTGAACACATGCAGCAGCAGCCAATCTTTATAGGTAAACTGCTCCGGATAGTAATGAATCGCTAAATCATGAATCACCGCGACTGTTTTCATATTCCCCGGCCGTAAAAGCGGCAATTGCTGAATCGGCATAAACAGAACATCGGGCCGAAAGCGATAGAGATCCCAGGGCAATCGTAATTGCGTCCAGTATCGAGGCCACGAAGAAATGTGCACGCGTAGATCCGGTTTACCTTGAGCGAGCCGGCGAATAGCCGGCGAGTCGAAAGGCGCAAAATAGTGCCACTCGTGTTCCTGTCCTAATACTGGCAGCCGCTTCGCCAGCTCGCTCGTATACCGAGTCGTCCCATCCGCTCGCCCGGTGGCCAAGTCCGATACGTCGAAACCAATTCTCATATAATTTCTTGCAATAATTCTAACAGTTTTTCCGCACGCTTCTCCCACGAATGTTCGCGTGCTAGCTCGATGCGTTTTTCCCGGCCTGCCTCTGGCATGCGCAGCGCCCGTTCTAGTTCGCGCTCAAAATCTGCCGCGCTCTCGGCATAGCCAATCAGGTCGCGATACGCTTTCAACTCCGGCACACCGGCGGCAACAATCGGCTTGCCGGTTGCCATAAACTCCCAGAACTTCAGTGGGAAACTAGCTTGATTGTATTGACTAGAGCGATAAGGAATTAAGCACACATCAAACTGATACACATACGATGGCACTTCCTGTCGCGGCCGCGGCCCAAGTGCATGAACGTTGGGCATTTTCTCCAGGTCTTCTAGCTCACTGCTCTTTTGATCCACCACCGGCGCGCCAATGAAAACAAACTGCCAATCCGCATGTGCCTGCGACATTGTCTTCAGCTGCGCGAAATCAATTTTATACGCATCCAGCGCGCCGACGGTGCCGAGAATGGGACCGACGCCAAGAACCCCTCCTAACCTCCCCTTGTCAGGGGAGGCATTTAGCTCTTTCCCCGATGAAGCACTATCTTCTCCCTGCGCAGCTCTGCCTGGTGCCCCCCTTGACAAAGGGGGGCTAGGGGGGATTCGTTCATACAACTCCACATCCCCCGCATTGAGAACCAGTTCTAATCTTTTTGCTTTGCCTCTTTTCAATTCGTACAATCGGCGGCTCGTCACCGTCACCAAATCTGCTCGAGCCATAATCGCCGCTTCTTCCTCCCGCACCCGTGCCGGGTTACGATCAACCCCCGCCTGCGCGGCATGATCATCCACGCAATCATAAAGCACCACAGCCTCAGGAAAAGCATTCAAATACTCCGCGGCTTCCGTGTCATACAGCCAGAGTACCAACCGTGCTGGCGGGTCAAGAGCTAGGTACGCTGCCGTTTGCAATACGCTCCGCCGATTCAGCCAATGATTGAGTTTTGCCACCCATCGGTACTCTCGCGATCCTGGCAGCAGGTTCCACTGCGACTTAATCATGAGCGTATCACCCGCCAGCTCATGCCAGACAAGGCGCCGCAGGAATTGCAACAGCCGCTTGGGTTCTCGCCAATGCTGCAATACATACCGGACAATCCATACCCGCGGCTCCACATACAGCACCGGATACATCTTGGCCACCCGCGACATAATGTGCTGACGGTTAGTCCAAGCTGGCGCATCATACGCCGCCCCGGCGAAGCAGATAATCTTGATATCGCTGGCGGTGCTTGCCCGCCGTAGCTTTAGCGAAGGCGGGAGGGTTAGTTTCGTCGGCAGCAACTTGCTCCGCCGTGCCTCAAACAGCACATACGCCGTCAGCAGAACAAAGACAATACCCCGCGCCGCTAATCCAGGCGTTGTCAGCAACCAGGCCGCGCTGGCCAGCAGCAGCACTAAAAAAGTACTCAGCTGCCCGGTGAGTAGCCGAACATTCACCACCCGCCAGGAGAGCCAGACCATTGCTGCATAGGCCGCCATCGCTCCCGCCAGCACCCCAGCCGCCGCAGCCGTTGGGCTCACCCGCAAAAGCAGGGTGCCGCCAATCAGAATCAAGCTCGTTATATTCATAACGGCATACACGAGTGCTCTAAGCCTGGGCTTATCGGCCGATACAAACACGCTGCTCGTGCCAATATCAATCAGCGCGTACAGGAAAAACGCTACCGTCATAATCACGACGAGTCCCTGCGCCGGCAGGTATTCGAGTAAAATCGGAATATGCAAAATCTCCGGTGTGAAGAATATTAATAGCAGCGTCAGCCCGGCCAGCAGCACCAGTACGCGCTGCATATTCCGCGTCACGGTCTGTGCAAATTATTCCCGCCGCGTAGCAAACAGTGAACTCATCAGCGATAAGTTCACCTCCGACAACGCCATGGCCACAATCGTCAATTTAGAGCCAAACGTCAGCGCCAGGTTTAAATCGCCCAGCCGATCGGCCGCCACCACGCCGCCCAGCAGCAACAGCGGCAAACGCTGCCAGACGACGAACAATATCCGCGCAATATACATGTAGCCGGCCACCCGCATTACCCGACGCGTGTATTGCCGAATATCTGCCCAACTCGGCAGCCGCAGCGCCCCGCCGAGGTGCCGCCCAATAATCACCGCATATATTCCCACCATAATGCTGGTCGTCACAATCACCGCCCAGAAAAATCCTGCCACCCCATGCTGCCACGTTAGCCAACCAAACACGGCGATGTTGATTGCCGCCGTCACAACCTGCACGGCATACAGCTCAATAAACTTCTTCATGCCCGTCAGCGTTGCGCCCAGCACATCCTGCAAGCCTTGCAGGATTAACGACGCGGCAAAAATTTGGATGTACATCGTAATCTCCGGCCGGCCGTAGACGCGCGCCGCAATACTACCGGCCAATGCAATCAAGCCAATCGTCAACGGGATAGTCACAACTTGCCGTACCAAGTGCGCCACCCAGAATACTTTGCCGATTTCCTCACGCTTCTTTAAAACGGCGATCTCTCGTATCGCACCATCAACAACACCGAGATGCTGCGTCACGCCGATCACGCTGCCGATGGACATCACCAGGCCCACCAAGCCGTACTCAGCCCGTGACAAAAAGTGAATAACCAGAAATGCCTGGACAATTCCCAACGCCAGCGTGACGGCCTTCGTTGCCAGCGACAGCATCTGCACCCGCGCGAGATTCATAATGCTAATAGTACTGCATTTCTAGCCCATACCCGGCCCAAAAACCACCCCTTGACAACTAGGCATAAATTATGCTAGTATAAAGCCGTTCTGCAACGGCTATTTCGGCCTTAAATCCTGCACATTCAAGGAGAAAAAGGATGCTCGCCCAAGACCTGGCTATCTCTCACATCGTTGGCAAGCTTCCCGAAGACGTCCATGCCGCTGTGACCATGAAGTGTCACAAGTACTGGCCCCCGCTCGAGGATGATTGTCCAAGTTGGACTTGGATCGGTGTGATCGAGTTTCTGAACGGGTTCGGCGTCACAATCACCACTGGACCGACATTCACCAATCCAAATGGTTGCTGGGAAGTGTTCGGTCTTCTTCCCAACGGTGAGTACGACGGCACGCTTGTCGGAGCACTTGACTCCGATGGGCCAGCCCAGTACCTGACTTTCGAAGTGATGGCCCAGCGCATCAGCACCGTCGCTCGCGCCGCGGCCTGAACCTTCAACCGGTTGTGCACTTACCCCAGGGTAAGTACACCCAGTGAGTCCGGTCAAAACTCACTTTTCTCTCCCAGCTCTCACCTTCGAGGTCTGGGATGAGGAGAAATCTTCATCTTGCACACTGCAAAACCTCACAAAAGGAAAATTACATGCCCGCGCGTACTAATGATACCGCTAGCGATCTCAACGAAGTGCCAGTAGTCGGAGAAATATTCTCTTTCTACTTGTTTGTCTCGGAAAACTACTATCTTCATCAAGGACACGCAATCTGTCTCGCCAGGATAGACGAATTACCGCGGTATGGAAGCGGCGAAGGTGAAATAAGGATCTATTCGCAATGTGGCACGTTCTCAATCAAGGGCACAAACAAAGTTGATGGAATAGCTGATCGCCACTGGGATTTCGTAGCGACCGATAACAAAAAGTACTGGGCATTTCTCAAGGCCGTCCGCGGCAACAAGCCGTCACCTTCATCAGCATAAGTTACGCGAAACGGGCAGCAATTAAACCAAACTTCCGCCCGAGCCATCTCCGTATGGTTTGGGCTTCTCTCCCAGCTCGAGAATGTTTCTCGATCTGGGATGAGGAGAAAATCTTCATCTGTACACTCAAACCGATTGAAAGGGTAAAATGCATCACCGCACCTCTGGCTATTTGTATTATTACAACCCAGTTACGTTACTGGCTGGGTTGTTGGCCGGCATCGCCGGGCTCGGTGTAAATCTGATCTGCTCCCTGTCGGCCATGGTACTCCTGGCGCTCTTCACCTCGTCGTTCGAGGTCGCGCTGAGCATCTTCATCGGAGCACAAGCATTTGTGCTGATCCCGCTTAGCGTCTTGGAGTTCGTTCGCATCAAGGAGTACATCTCTTTCACCGCCTGGGGCGCTTTCCTGATCGTTGGCGTGTCGATACTCGGCTACGCCATCGGCGGCCTCGTTCCCTGGTTACTCATCCTTTGAATGCGGTAACAACTTGCTCCCTTTGACCGCAGACCACCGCCCTACCCCGTGCCTAGCATGATGTAGGGCTTCTCTCCCAGCTCGAGAATGTTTCTCGATCTGGGATGAGGAGAAAATCTTCATCGCACATTTCATGTTTCAACTCTCAACAAAGGAGACTTCTCATGCGAATCTGCTTGATTGCTGGTGCTCTTGGCTTAGCCATTGGTATTGCTGCTTTGATAAGCAGCCTGAGGAGCGGTCTCACGCTTGAGGAAGCTCATATGACCGAATTCCAGGCGATGGCCACCCCATACTTTAAGCCAGGCGACACATACATTGTTGTTGCCGAACCAAAGCCAATTACAGGCATCGATTGGGCACAGCGCGTCGTCGTTGAACCAAAGAAAGGCAACCCGGGTGAACAATATGGGCTCTTTGCGGCCCTACTTGTACCACCCCGTCCCCTCTCAGTCGGCGCCGAAGTCCAGTTGCAGAAGATAGAGTTCTGGGGCAACCTCAGCTGGATCAATGAGGTCCTGGTCGTCAAGAGTGAGAACGTGAGATAACAAGCAAGAGAACAATTAAGTTCTCCAACCGGTTGCGCATTTACTGAAATAAGTACACCCAGTGAGTCCGGCCAAAACTCACTTTTCTTTCCCAGCCCTAGAATGTTTCTAGCGCTGGGATGAGAATACCCTCATCTGTACCTTGCAACACCGAAAGGAGCACAACTATGGCCTTTTTTGGGTTCTTGGGCGGCATGTTCTGTATGATCTTTGGTGCGATGGCCGAAGATTGCCGCGGCCGCGAAGTTCAAGACCTAGAGATCGTGCAAGAGGATGAAGAAAGGCGCCGGCGCGAGGCTAAACCGTGGTACATCAGAGGCCTCATCCTCTGGGCCTTAGCGCTGCTGGACTTCCTGCACATACTCTACTTCAAGGGGCTCCCCAGCTATTATGCTGCCTCTCAGGCTATCAGTGCGGACTGGCTACGCATCATGGCCGTCAGCGGCGTGGTGCTGATCGCCGTGGCATTCCCGCTAATGATAGGCGGGTGCGTGTACATTTTATACCGCGAGTTAAAAGGGCAGCTATGATGCCCGCCGTCGCAAAACCCGAACCGATGCTCTGCACCGGTTCGGGCTTCTCTCCCAGCCCCAAAAGAAATTTTAAGGCTAAGATGAGGAGTATTGTTCGTTTAAACCAACTATAAGGAGATGAGATGGAACGATGGGACTTCGCCCTTCTGGGCATTGTCGTGCTGGCTTGTGTAGTTGCGATCGATTGCGCCCCCAGCCCAGAAGCTTTGCTGCCCACTGTGAGCTCAATTATAGCGGCATCAATGCCCATGCTGCGCTATGCCATGCTTTGTGCAGTAGTTCTGCTGATAGTAAGCGTTGTGAACAGGATGCGCGATCGGATCTCCTGATAGCAAGGATGTGAAAGGAGCTTGATGACCCACGTCGTCACAAAAAAACTCCTCGCCCGCGAACCTCTACGGAACGCGGGCTTTTTTATAAAGTTGACAGCCGGCTCAATTCCAGTATAAGAAATGCACCGGCTCGACTGATCTTTCCCAACCCATCACCACTTGTGGAGATATTCTGTGACAAATACACTTGCGTTTGGCCCCATTCAATTTCACCCATCCTCGGACTGGTCGGGTGATCAAAGACAAGCATTACAACGATTGTTCTCGCTAACATACCCCCGTTTCAAGCACTACCTTGGCGAGCCAGTTACCCCCGGTCCCTGGCAGCTCGAGATGTTAAGCGACAACGACCCAGCGCGCGCGAGCTGCTGGGGTCGCGAACAACGATTAGCGCTGCGACCGCTTTTGCCGCCCTCGGTAATCATCCACGAGCTCGGCCACGTCTTCCACGGCGAGCGCACCACCCACTTCGATTTCTTCAGCGAAGGAATTGCGGAGGCTCTCGCCGAGCTGATCAGCCAGGAATGCCGTTTACAAAGTCCCGGCCAAAGAGACTCCTACGCGCTGGGCATAAACTGCCAGCTCCTCAGGCGCACGCCGTTCAACCGATCCCATTGGAATCGCTTTGCGTTCCTGCTAGACGTGCGGACCAAAGCCGCAGCTGCCGCTTGGAAAGATGCCGAGCACAGACGGCCAGGATTCTTGCGCACGTTTCACCGGCACTGGCAGGCGCTGCCGCAGATAGAA
>DATDVI010000046.1:0-8202 GCA_035290125.1 Candidatus Anderseniibacteriota bacterium | reverse complement strand
GTATTTTTACGGTCCCGATACCTATCAAGCTCGGCAGGCGATTGATGCAGTAGCGCGAGAGACGGGAGCGCGCCTGGCCTGGGTCGATCGGGATGCTTTTGAGCGTACTGGGAATGTAGAGGCGATCGTCCGGCCGGAGGTGGGACTGTTTGGTGCCACGCTCACGGTTGTGCGCGACCCGAGCCGCTTGCCGGGTAGTTTGCAGGCGCGGTTACTGGCGGAGATGGCCCAGCTACCCACGGCGGCTTGCATACTGTGGGACCGCGGTGCGGCAGTTAAGCGCTCACTCGTGTTCGCACGCCTGGGCAAAGGCGCCCGTGTCTTTTCGCCCCCTCCTGTGCCGGAGCTGACGGCCTGGTTGACTGCGCAGGCCCGCGCGCGGGGGGCGTCCTTGTCGGAGGCGGCGGCCCGATTGCTGGTGGAGCATTTGGGCGCAGATCGCTGGCGACTGCTGAATCAGTTGGAGGTGCTTACGCTGACCAGTACATCGGTGACTGTGGAAGTGGTGCAGCAGGCGGTGCCGGCGAGCGAGCGAGCGGAGATTTTTTCAATGCTCAGGGCGCTGGCGGCGGGAAAGCGAGCGGTGGCAGTGCGTCAGCTGCTGTTGCTCCTGGCGGCGGGCGAGGGAGAGTTTTACATTCTGGCAATGTTGGCGTACCAGTTTCGCACCCTGCTTCAGATCAGAGAGGGGATCGATCAGGGCTGGGATGTGGCGAGGATCGTGAGCGAGAGCGGGATTAAGCCGTACGTTGTGCAGAAAAACTATCCCTACGCCCAACGTTTTTCAACCACGTTTTTACGAGACGCGCTCACTCGTATTTTGGCGACCGATTTTGCCATTCGGCGGGGCAGGGTAGACCAGCGGACGGCGGTGACCATGCTGGTTATGGCCCTACACTAGCTTGCTTGGAGTCGTAGGTTAAACAGCGCAGCGTCTCGGGTGCGGCGGCGCACTGCACAACTTTTTGCTGCAATTCAACGATGGTTTGGTAGGTGAGGTAGGGCGTGATAGCCAGACGCGTGCCCGAGCGCTGGCCGTCGGGCGTCAGGAATACCCCCCGTTCATCGATCCGGCCGCGCGTGTAGGGGTAGGCGGCTTCCATGGCCTGCCTCAGGGAGTCGCCGGTCGTGAAATTGTCCGCCAGCTGATCAAAGGGGCCATCGTAGTAGTTGTTGCGGCGAATGTTATTCGTGTTTACGCCAATGAGCGCCTGGCGGCCGTGGGTATCGGTATAGAATGCAAAGCCGGAGAGCCGGCCGACCGCGAGGCGCGGTGCTCTTTCCTGCAGGACATCGGGGAGGGGAGCAGTGGGGTCGAGAAGAAAACGAAATTGTGGGGTTGCTTCATCATAGATCAGGAGAAACTGAAAGCCTGATTCATCGAATGTGCGGGCAATGAATGTTTCGTTTTCTGCCAGGGCAACACTTCCTGGCAGTGCTTGGTTGAGATCGTTCAAGTTGAAGGTAACAGTTTTATCGGCATAGGTGACGTGGTAGACCAGGGGGCGTACGGCACGAATGGTGACGCCATCGTCTGCCCCAAGTTGAATAAATTCGGAGATGAGGTCGAGGTCGGTTGGTTGCTCGGGATGCGGGTGTGCAGAAAAGTAGCCAAAATTTAGTATGCCAGCTTCACGGTCGTTGACGTCGAGGCGGATGTTGCCGTTAATTTCGTGACCGGCGGTATACAGGCGAAAGTAGTAATAATTTTCGGTGGGATACACGGTTACCTCAAGAGGCAGGCGGGCAAAGACGTACGCGAACGTCGCGTAAGGATCGGCGACATTCACCGCCTCGCTGGTCATGTTTTCGAGCAGATGTTGGTTAAACATGACGGGACCGGCGGCCCCAGGGCTTGGGTGCTGGCGCGGCAGTAGTTTTGCGGCAACGAGTGCACCAGCCAGGAACGCGAGTGTTGCCAGCGTGACGGGCCAGAGAGCGAGTGCGCGCATGGCTCTCTATTTGATTGTGCGCAGGAGCTGTGCTTTTTGGCGAGCTGCTTTGTGCGGGTGCAGAATGTGGTGCCGGGCGGCGCGATCGATGATGCTCTGAACTTTTTGGTAGGTGGCAGCAGTTGTCTTGTTATCGCCGGCCTTGACGGCGTCGCGGAATGAACGGACTGCCTCGCGCATAAGGCGGCGCCAGCGATCGTTCATGGCGCGACGGCGGGCACTTACCCGGAGAGCTTTTTTGGCGGCTTTGATTTGCGGCATGTGTTTAGAACTCAACGGTAGCGGAGGGGAGGGGAAATTGCAAGTGTCCTAGAGGATCTGGCGAGGGGAGAGCAGGTTAGGGGCAGGACCCGCTTGGCCAATGGCGACCAAGTTGCTAGTCTCATCGAATACCGCAATGGGCTGGGCGGCTGGCACGATACTCCCCTGTTCTACTGTCTGCCCCTGCCTAAATTGTGCGACACTGGCGGCAGGCAAAATGCACCGTGGCAGTTGCGCAATAAGTACTTCAGGTGGGAGGAGGTGCTCAGCAATTTCGCTGGTAGTTAGCTCGCTTACTTTGATTGATTTTTCCACACCGAATGTTCCGACGCTGGTGCGCCGCAGCGCCGCCACATAGGCGCCAGTGTGGAGGGCCTGGCCCAGGTCGCGAATGAGGGCGCGGACGTAGGTGCCGCCGCTGCAGGTGAGGGCGAGGCTCAGGCGGGGATGTTCATATTCACGTATGGTCAGGCTAAAGATGCTGATGTGGCGCTTTTTACTCTGCGCCGCCGCGGCGGCGATTTCCGCCTGCCCGTGGCGGGCGTACTGGTACAGGGGGCGCCCACGGAATTTGAGCGCTGCATAGTGTGGAGGAGTCTGCAACTGTTCACCGGTGAAGTGTCGCACAATATTTTTCAGCTCAGCCCTGGTTGGTCGGGGTCCTTGAGGCAGCTGTGTAATGATGCCCGTTGCGTCATCGGTGTCACTTGAGGCGCCGAGAATGGCCGTGGCCTCGTACCCTTTCGGCCAGTCGTGGGTATAATCGATAAGTCGTGTGGCGGCGCCAACAGCGATGACCAAGAGCCCTGAAGCAAATGGATCAAGTGTGCCCGCGTGACCCACTTTAGTTGGTAGTGAGTAGTGAGTAGTGAGTAGACGGCGAACCTGGGCGACGATGTCGTGCGAGGTCGGGCCGGGAGGCTTGTCGATGAGGAGTACGCCAGGGGGAGTTGTGTTTCTTGACATTATGGCTACGATACTATAATAAGTGTTAGTCGTTTATATTATGCGTATGCCAGAGAAAAGCGCACTTATTACCGGGATTACCGGCCAGGATGGTTCCTACCTGGCGGAGCTTTTATTAGAGAAAGGGTACCGTGTTTTTGGCTTAGTGCCTCGCTACGCGACGGATCCGTTTGAGAATATCGCACATATTCTTGACCGCATAGACATTCTGACCGGAGACCTTACCGATTCAGCTTCGCTCTTGCGGGCGGTGCAGACAGCACAACCGACTGAAGTGTATAACCTGGGAGCACAAACGTTTGTTCAGGCCAGCTGGGATTTGCCTGAGCAGACTGGCGACGTGACTGGCGTGGGGGTTGTGCGGCTGCTCGAGGCACTGCGCAGCGTAAAGCCCGACGCACGGTTTTATCAGGCCAGCAGTTCCGAGATGTTCGGGAAAGTGCGCCAGGTGCCGCAGCGTGAGGAAACGCCTTTTCACCCGCGTAGTCCCTATGGCGTGGCGAAGGCGTATGGCCACTACATCACCGTTAACTATCGGGAAAGTTACGGCCTGTACGCCTGTTCAGGGATTCTGTTTAATCACGAGAGTCCGCGGCGGGGCAAGGAATTTGTGACGCGCAAAATTGCCGAGGCGGCCGCTCGCATTACGATGGGACTGTCACAGGAGTTGCGCCTGGGTAATTTGGACGCCAAGCGCGACTGGGGCTTTGCCGGCGACTATGTGGAAATGATGTGGTTGATGCTGCAGCAGGATCAACCGGAAGATTTTGTCATTGGTACCGGAGAGAATCACTCGGTACAGGAGTTTGTGGAATTGGCCTTTGCTCGGGTGGGGCTGCCCTGGCGGGACTATGTGGTGCAGGATCCGCGCTACTTGCGGCCGGCCGAGGTTGATACGCTGCTGGCTGACCCGCGTAAGGCTCGTGAGCGCTTGGGGTGGCAGCCGAAAGTTTCGTTTGAGGAACTGGTGCATATGATGGTGGACGCCGAGCTGGCTCGCTTAGCGGTACCCGCCACTTCAACTCCTGTTGCCGCTGGCACCTAAGTACGGCTCGCTCACCATGCCCCAGACGGTCGTTATTACGGGCGGCAATGGCTTCGTGGGGCGACACCTAGTCACGGAGCTCCGCGCGGCGGAACCCACAACTCGTGTGATCGTGTGGGACCGATCGATTGATGATCTCTTGCCAGGGACCGTAGGGGTAGCGGTGGACATGATGGAGCCCGCTTCGTATGAAGAGCATTTGCGGGAGGCGCAACCGAGCTGGGTGGTGCACTTGGCGGCCGTTGCCTCGGTTGCTGCCGCAAAAGCTGACCCTGCGCTTACTTCCCGCTTGAACGTCGGGGGTACTCGCGCGCTGCTCTCGCTCGTGCAGCGAGTGAGCAGAGTGACGCGCGTGCTGGCGGTGAGCACCGCGGATATCTATGGGCAGGGGAGCAGTACTCCCCTACCGGAGCTGCCGCTCGCTGAGGCGTGGCCCAGCAATGCGTACGCGCAGAGCAAGTGGGAGATGGAGCGCGTTATTGAGCGCGATTTTAATGATTTCGTCATACGGGTGCGCCCGTTTCCCCACATTGGCCCCGGGCAAAAGCTGGGCTATGTGACGGCTGATTTCGCCTCGCAAATTGCCGCGGCGGAGGCGGGGCAGCAGGCGCCGATTATTCGTGTGGGTAATCTCGAGGCACAGCGTGACTTTACTGACGTGCGTGATGTGGTCCGAGCGTATCGCTTACTCCTGCAGTTCGGACAGGCGGGTGACGTCTACCACGTTGCGTCCGGGCGAGCAGTCAGTGTTCAGCAGGTGCTTGATCGACTGCTGGCGCTCAGTGCGCGGACTATTGTGGTGGAGCAGGATCCGGCGCGAATGCGCGCGGCCGATACGCCAATTTTAGTGGGCGATGCGCGTAAGCTGCGCCAGGTCACAGCGTGGCAACCTGCGATTGCGCTCGAGGACAGTCTCGCGGATATTCTTACTTGGTGGCGTACACAGTAGTGTCGGCCTCCTGCAGGATGGAGGTATAGTTTTGATTGAACCATTCGCGGTTAGCACCGAGGGCCATCTCGGGCGGGCCGATGGCGACATACTGAATACTATATTTTTGTAACAGCGCGGCGGCGGTGGGAGCGCCGGCGTAGATTGCTTTCGTATCGAGGATGCGCTCCTCGAATCGTCCGCCCCAGCCATTGCTCCACAGCCAGCCTTCGTAGGCCACCAGGGAGGGACGCCCCGAAAACAAGAAAACGGGATTGTGCGCAGCCGGCGCAGTTAATAGTATGGCCCGCGGGTCGGTGAGACTACGCACTGTTTCACCCAGGTGGTGATGAGCTGGTGTGCTAATCCCTGTGGGCGCTGAGCGGTAGGCCAGCACGCGCAGGTTCTCGAGGCCTCCAGAGAGCGTCAGCGTGAGGAGGAGAAGGCCGGCCACGAGCGAGGTAGCAGGCAGCCAGCGCTGCTGATGTCTGAGTACGTCGGCGCCGGCGGCAGCCGTGGCCATCGTGAGGCCGAGCCAGGTGCTGAAGAATAATTTATTGTTATCCCAATCCCAGGGGGCAAACTTAAACAGATTAGCCGCAATAAACGGCGTGAGGGTGGCGAGCATCAGCGCGGCCAGGGGGCGATTCCGGCGCACCAGCGAAAGCAGCGCGAGCGGGGCCAGCAGCACGTAGAGGCCAATGTTTTTGAGCCAGAGGAGCGGCCAGCTGGCGCCGGGCGCAAGCCAGCCCGGCTGCCAGGTAATCAGCGACGAGCTGGCCGCTGGTTGCAGTGTCTTGAGGATTAGGAAACTGCCCGCGGCGCTGAGCGCGAACGTGCCCAGCAGCAGGCCGAGCGTAGGGAGCGAGTATCGTCGAATTCGCAATATAAGCGTCCAGGCCACCCAGCTGGGCAGAATAAAAAGGAACGCCAGTGCCGTAAAGGGATGGGCGAGAGTAAGCAGAAGTGCGAGTGCGATAACGAGCAGCGCGCGGTGCGCGGCAGGGCGCTGCAAGAGCTTGGCGGTGCTATAGAGGAGGAGGAGAAACACCGGCCAGCCGACGAGAAACGATCGCTGGTGCAGCATGGTCACGAACGGGTTCAAGATGACGTAGCCCCGCTCTCCCCAGGCGGTCAGGCCGTGGGGTAAGTCGCGGAGCGCCTGCAGGCTGCTTACGTCAGCGGCAGCGATTTCGGCGAGCGCTGGCCAGCCGCTGAGGCCGCCGAACGTCAGAAAGAGCGTTGCACTGAGTATGGCGGCAGCGCGCGAGCGCGTAAAATAGTAGGTGAGGATCTCGGTGCCCAACAGGAGTCCGCCCGCCAGGATCATCGTTGGCCAGGCAAAGGCCTGGGCTAGCGAGAGGCCGCTCCGCCAGAGCCAGGCACTCACTAGGTCGGCCAGGAACGCGTAGCCGACCGGCTCGCCGGCGAGAAAAAAACTCTCGCGTGGCCAACCGCCCTGCTCGGCAAAGAAAATGGCAGCCCGAACGTGGACTAACTGATCTCCCCAACCGGTATTGAGGCTGGTGACGAGGTTGCCGCTCTTATCTTCCCACAGCGCGAATGCCGCAATGGTGGCACCAAGGAGCGGGATGATCAGAAGTAGGCCAAGGGTTCGCATGGGCAGCAAGGTATGCTATTAAGAGCGTGATGGCAAACGTTATCGCACGTCACAGGGCCGCGGCTGCGCGTGACTTAGCGGCGCCGGTGCTGTTTATTGTAGCACTGAAGTTGCTTATCTTTGTTGTGGCGGCAGTTCTGCGCGAGGGCGAAGCCCTGCCGGCGCTATGGCAGCAGTGGGATGCGCATTGGTACTCGCTGATTGCCGAGGATGGCTACGTTGCTGAGGGCGAGGCACGGTATGCCATTGCGTTCTTTCCGTTGTATCCGTTGGCAATTAGGCTGCTCACGCCACTGGTCGGCGATGCGTTCTGGGCGGCGTTGCTGCTGTCGAACGTGGCGTCGGTGGCGGGCTTGCTGCTTTTTTATCGTCTGGCGCGGCTGGAATTTTCTGCGTCGGTGGCGTGGTGGGCGTTGCTGGCGCTGTTGCTGTGGCCGACGGCGTATTTTTTCAATGCGCCGTATACGGAAGGCCTTTTTCTGCTCTTATCGGTCGGCGCTTTTGTGGCCGCGCGGCGAAGTAGCTGGCTCTTGGCCGGAGTGCTCGGGGGCCTGGCGGCGCTCACGCGGGTGACGGGAGTGCTGCTGCTGCCGGCGCTGGCGGTCGAATTTTATTTGCAGCAGCGCGAGCGCGGCGAGCGGCGCTACGCGCTGGCCTGGCCGCTGGCTTTGATCGGTCTGGGCTTTGGCATCTACCTGCTCATTAATTACCAGGTGTTTGGCGATCCTTTTGCGTTTCTGGATGCGCAGCGCGAGAAATGGTACCGATCGTTTGCCTGGCCGGGGGCGGCTTTAGCCTCACGGTGGCGCGATATTGGGCTGCCCCCCTGGACTGAATACAACGTCATGCAGGGCCTGGCCGAATTTAGCGCGGGAGCAGTGCTGATCGCGGCGATGATTTGGTCCGTGCTGCGCTTGCGCTGGTCGTATGCGCTCTACGTGGTGCTGGTTACCGGAGCGATTTTGTCGAGCTCGTGGATTATGAGTACACCGCGCCTGGCGCTGAGCGCTTGGCCGATCTTTTTTCTGTTCGGCCAGCTGCTGGTGCGTCGGCCGGGCTACAGACTGGTGTGGTTGGGTACCTCCGTTGCTCTGCTCCTTACGCTGACCGCGCGGTACGTGCAGGGCCAGTGGGCTTTTTAGGCAGCGCGGCGATTGCGTCGCGCAGGAGTGCCGCTCGCTCGAAATCTAGATTCTGGGCAGCGAGGTCCATTTTATTCGTGAGCTCTTTGCGGGCGCGGTCGACCTCGGCGGGTGGGACAGCGCTCGGATCGAAATCGACGTGCTCGGGTACGGCTGGTTTGGGGCCGAAGCGATGCGCGCGAATGGCTTTATCGACTGAGCGTGGCTTTGTGCCGTGCTGCTGGTTGTAGGCGAGCTGAATAGCCCGGCGGCGGTTCGTTTCAGTGATGGCGCGCTGCATCGAGCCC
>DATDVI010000045.1:0-11348 GCA_035290125.1 Candidatus Anderseniibacteriota bacterium | reverse complement strand
TTAGATAAACACCTGGGGCCGCTGGCGGCGGTGCTGATTCACACCGGCACACTGAAAACGGGTGATGAAGTGGTGATTGGCACCACGGCTGGCCGGGTGCGGCGGCTGCTCGATTTCCGCAACAAGACGGTGGAGGCAGCGACTCCCTCTATGCCGGTGACGATTGTGGGCCTCCAAGGCGTGCCGGCAGCCGGCGAGATTATGCAGGTGGTGGAAGAGACGGGTGAAGCCCGCTCGAAAGCACGCTTAAGCCGCGCGCCGGTCAAGCGCGTGCGGGGCCGCGAGGAAGATGATGCGCGCAAGACCCTGGCCATCATTCTCAAGGCCGATTCGCAAGGCTCATTGGAAGCACTGCAGCAAACGATTACGGCGATGGTGCCTGATTCGATCCGCCTGGTGTTTATCCGCCTGGAGGTCGGCACGGTATCAGATTCCGATGTGCTGACCGCCGCGGCGGCCGAGGCGGTTATTTACGCCTTTAACACTACAGTGAGCGGCATGTCGAAAAAACTGGCTGACAAAGAGAAAGTGGCTATTAAAGCCTTTAATGTTATTTACCACCTGGCCGAAGATGTGCGCGGTGAAATTGAACAGCGCCTGCCCTCGGAAACGGTGCGGGAGGATTTGGGGACGCTGAAAGTGCTTAAAGTTTTCTTTTCCACGCCCCGAAAAAAGATTGTCGGGGGAGAGGTGGCCGACGGCAGGGTCGAAAATGCGGCCAGGATTCACGTGAAGCGGGGCGGCGTGGTAGTGGGTAAGGGCGAGATCCTCGAGATGCAGCGCGAGCGGCAAGCGATCGAGCATGCCACGCAAGGCGACCAGATTGGCTTGACGGTGGCCGGCAAAGGCAAGATTAAAGCGGGGGATGTACTCGAGGTCTTTCAGGAGCGCGAGATTAAAGAGACCTTGAAGGCTAATGTTTAACGACGCACACGAGCAAACGGTGGCGCAGATTCATGCGGCGCTGCGGGGTGCTCGTCGCGTCCTGATTGCCACGCACGAACACCCTGATGGCGATGCTATTGGCTCCTCGCTGGCGCTGCTCACGGCGCTGAGATTACAAGGCAAGCAGGTAGTGGCGTATATTCCTGATCCGGCGCCCGAGCAGTTTTTGTTTTTACCGGGTGTGGCAGAATTGAGTGTACAGCGGCCTGTCGTAGCGGAATTCGATGCGGTGGTGGTGCTGGACGCCACGTACTTCGGCCGCACGCAGCTGGCGGCGGAGCTGGCCGCGCATCCGTTGACCATTACGATTGATCATCACCTCGACAATGCTGCGGAAGCAACCATTAATTTACTGGTGCCGCAGGCAGCGGCGACGGCCCAGATTTTGACGGCTTTTTTTGCGGCGACTAACACACCCATTACCTCGGACATGGCGACGTGCTTGTTGACGGGTATTTTTACGGATACGGGCTCATTTATGCACGACTCGACCACGCCGGAGATCTTAAAACTGGCGGCACAACTGATGAAAAAGGGAGCGCGGCTTTCCCATATTGCCCATGAGACGTACCAGAAAAAGGATTTGCCGAGCTTGCGCGTATGGGGACGAGCGCTCTCGCGCATTGTGATTGACCAGACGACGGGTGTGGCGCTATCGGTGATTACCGCCCAGGATCTGACTGAATGCGGGGCCACGCTGGATGATTTAGCGGGGGTGGTGAATATGCTCAATACCTTGCCGGAAGCAAAATTTGCGCTACTGTTGACTGAGTACGAGCCGGGCAAAATAAAGGGGAGCCTGCGCAGCGAGCCGCATAAAGACGTTGACGTGAGCGCCATTGCTAAGCGCCTGGGTGGTGGGGGACACAAACTGGCCGCTGGCTTTGAGGTGCCCGGACACATTCACCGGCAGGAGGGGATGTGGCGCATAGTGCCGGCGGTATGAAATTTTTGATTTTCGGTGATGTCGTGGGGCGCCCGGGGCGTGAGGCTGTAGCGCGCGCTCTGCCTATCCTACGAGCCGAGCACCAGCCGGATAGCGTGATTATTAACATCGAAAATATTGCCCACGGGGCGGGGATTTCGCCGGAAACTTTCGCGGAAGCCCAAAGGTGGGGCGCAGATGTTTACACGACAGGTGACCATGCCTGGGATAATAAGACCGGCGTAGAGTTGCTGCAGGATTCACGCCTACCGATTATCCGCCCAGCAAATTATCCGGCCGGCGTGCCCGGGCGGGGATATCACGTGTACAGGAGCGGCGCTTATTCGGTGGCAGTGATTAACTTGCAGGGTCAGGTTTTTTTCCGCAATCACCCGCTCAGCCCCTTTCACACCCTCGATGCATTGCTCGAGAGACCCGAGATTAAGCAGGCGACAGTCAAACTGATCGACTTTCAGGCAGAGGCAACCAGCGAGAAACGAGCGTTGGGCTGGCATGCTGATGGGCGTGTCTCGGCGGTGTGGGGGACGCACACGCATGTGCCAACGGCCGACGCTCAGATTTTGCCAGGCGGGTGCGCGTATATCAGCGATATCGGCATGAACGGTAACTATGTTTCGGTTATCGGTGTCGATGTAGTAGGGCCGCTACGAGGTTTCCTGACGCAGGTCAAGCATAAAGCGACGTACGAGACGGCGGGGCCGCTGGAGGTGGGAGCACTTGTGCTGGATATTAACGCTACAAGCGGGCGGGCGGAGACTATTGCGTTAAACCGAAAAATCCTGAATGCTACAGGTACGTGAAACTTTGGCTCTATAAAAGCAACAAGTGGAGGTGATCGACGATGATAAATAAAGACGCATTAATTGATCAGACAACCAATATTACGCGCCTGGCGCGGAAAGATGTTGAAGCGATCGTGAACGCGTTTCTGGAGTTGATTATTGACAAATTGTCGCTGGACGACAAAGTTAACCTGACGGGCTTTGGGGCTTTTGAGGTGAAAGAGCGGAAAGGGCGGCGCGGAGTTGACCCCAGGACGCTCAAGGAGATAGTGATCCCCACCGTGCGGGTGGCGAAGTTCCGGCCTGGCAAGACGCTGAAAGAAGCGGTCAAGTAACGTTCGGGGCGTGGCGCAGCGGTAGCGCGCTTGGTTTGGGACCAAGAGGTCGCTGGTTCGATCCCAGTCGCCCCGACTAGGGTGTTGTTAGGTTCGCCCCGCTCCGCCAGCTGGCGGACGCGGGGCGCCCGGCGCATGCCGGGCGGTTCTCGGCACCCCGACTGTGCGCGGGTATAGTTTAGTGGTTAAACACAACCCTTCCAAGGTTGAGTCGCGGGTTCGATTCCCGCTACCCGCTCATTGGGTTCGCCATGCACCGCGTTGTGTGCATGGCAGCCCTGAACCCCACGTGGTTCAGGGCGATTCCCCTCACTCGCTCATTTAATTGCACTATTCACATGCGTACGTTATAATGTACGTATATGAAGCACAAAAAGAGAATTGTCACGGCTACGGAGGCACGGAAAAACCTCTATGCCCTCATTCGGCAGGCTAATAAGCCAGGCGAGCGGGTAACCATTACTCTGGCTGGAGAAGAGCCAGTCGTTTTGATGCCCCAGGAAGAAATGGAGGGCTGGATGGAAACGCTGGAAGTTATGTCCGATCCGCAGCTCGTGAAAGACATTGAAGCAGCTAAAAAAGAGAAAGATTTTATTCCACTTGAAGAAGTACAGCGTGAACTAGGCTTGGACCAAGACTGAAGATCCGAATATGTATGCGGTTGTCGTAGGAAAGAAAGCTAAGAAACAGTTAGCACGGTTGCCCAAGAAAGATCAACGACGAATTAACCAATCACTTATTTACCTCAAGCACGATCCTTTTTCGGGGAAAAAGCTGCGTGGCAACCATCGGGATGAGTATGTACTGCGGGTTTGGCCTTATCGGATTATTTATACTATCGAAAAAAAGACGGTGACTGTTTTCGTGCTGACCATTGCTCACCGGCAAGGAGTCTATTGATCAGTAGAAGTAAAAATCTGCTACAGTAAGGGCATGAATACATTTTCCATTGGAGAGGCAGTACGGGTCGGGTGGCAGAAAACTAAGCAGAACTTCTGGTTGCTGGCTGGCATGATTCTTACCACCGGCGCGGCCAGCTTCGTGTTTGGTTCGATCCAGGATGCATTGAGTGGTGAGCCGTTGGCCTGGATTGCTGCTTTTGTTAATTTTGTGGTGCAGCTCGGGTTAGAACTCGGGATGATGGCGGTGGCGCTCAGGCTCATCGATCACCAGCTCATTGCCTATAAGGACCTTTTTTCCCGCTACGGCCAGCTGGGCAATTTTTTCGTTGCCAGCTTCGTGGGCGGGCTGGCGACCGTGGCCGGATTGATCGTCTTCATTGTACCGGGTATCTACATTGCGCTGCGCTTTTCCCAGGCCGGCTACATTATTGTGGATCGCAAGCTTAAGGGGATTGAAGCGCTGAAAGCCAGTTGGCAGCTGACGCGCGGCACTACACTTCAGCTCTTCTTTTTCTTTCTAACCCTGATCGTCCTGAATACTCTTGGCACGCTGCTGTTACTCATTGGCCTCCTGGTGACCCTCCCGGTCACTCAGGTGGCGACGGCGCACGTGTACCGGCGGCTGGTTACGGGAAATGTAGCACAATGAAATACGGGCGATACGGCTGGCCGTACTTATGGCTGCGTGGGGGACTGGGGCTGACGTTTACCTGGATTGGCGTTGATATTCTGCGTCATCCCGATACGTGGATTGGCTACCTGCCGGCAGCAGTGACAGAATTTGGGGTCACGCGGGAGATGGCGCTGCAAATGAACGGCGCGCTGGATTTAACTCTTGGCTTGCTGCTGCTGTTTAACGTGTGGCCGCGGCTGGCGGGCGCCGTCGCGACCGCGCACCTCGCGGGTATATTAGTTGTACACGGAGTAGACGCGGTAGTGATTCGGGATGTGGGCTTGCTCGGAGCGAGTCTTGCCTTAGTTACCTGGCCGCGGCACTACCACAAGAACAAGCCTTAGTACATTCCCAGCGGGTTGACCGGCTGGCCACCTTTGCGGACTTCGAAGTGCACGTGGGGCCCGGTCGAGCGGCCGGTCGAGCCCATCTGGCCGATGGCCTCACCTTTAGTTACTGTCTCGCCGGGGGTGACATAGAATTTATCCAGGTGAGCATAATAGGTGCTTAGCCCGTTGCCGTGGTCAATAGTGATCAAGTTACCGTAGCCGCCTAAGTAGCCGGTGTAGTTAACGGTACCGGCATCGGCGGCATAAATGGCGGGCCGGGATCGATTATCGATATCGATGCCGGTGTGACCCCAGCGGAAGTACTGGGCAATGTGCCGCGTGCTGGTGGGCCAGACAAAGCCGGCGCCGGCAGCGTCGCTGGCTGGCGGAACGTTGGCATCGGGTTCGAGAGCAACTTTGCTATCTGGCGGCAGAATGGCAGGGGCCTTGCGGGGGGCAATGTAGCCATCGGGGATGATAATTTTCTGGCCCAGGGATAGCTTGGAGCCATCGCCGATTTGATTGAAGCTGATAATTTCGGCAGCATCGGCGTCGTATTTCGCCGCGAGGCCGGAGATCGTGTCGCCTGCATCAACGGTGTGCAGCACGCCGGTAATAGGCAGAATAGTGAGGTGATCGCCCACTTTCAGAGCGGTAGTACTGCTTAAGCCGTTGGCCCAGAGAATGGTGTTGGTGCTGACATTAAACTGGGCGGCAATGCCGTCGATGGTATCGTCGGCCTGGACGGTGTAGACAAAGGCTTTCTTGGGTTGGGTAGTGCTGGTATCGCTGCCGGGCTCCGGCACGACCGGCATAGCTGGGGCGACAACAGCATTGCCTCCAAGCGTGGAGGCAAAGTTGGCTTCGGGGTCTTCGAATGTAATGAGGTCGATGCCCAAGTTTGCATCCAGCGCAGCCAGGCGGGCGCCGCCCACGCCCGGAGTGTCGGTGCCGGCATAGGCAGTGGGGTCGAGTGGCCCTTCAATGACTTCTTCGCCCGCGACAATGCTGTACAGCAGGGAATTGCGGTCAGTGGCGGCTGACTCGTCGACTTGCCAGGCGGCCAAGCCCATTAATGAAACAAACCCAGCATGAACCAGGTACTTTTTAAGAAGCGGAACGCCGTCGTCGTTAGAATTGTGGACACTAGACAAGCTTACTATCCTTTCATCTCAAGAATCAGCTTGGGTTTCTAGTGTTTGTGTTGCCTCAGATTTGTTAGGCTTGATGGGGATTGTATCTCACTGACAGGCGTCGTCAACATTGACAATTTGCTCTGGCAATGGCTCCTAGGTCCTGCATGGTCCCAGGGCGCCTGCTGAGCCTTTTTAGGGGCTCCTGTCAGCATAAATTGACAGGCGATTCATGTGGAAAAATCGCTGCTTTAACGCCCAAGTGTGCTATAGGGTAGGTATGTCACCCTCACTGACAGATCCCGCTTCCCTTAAAGCCCTGCTGGCGGCGCAGGGCATTGCTCCCCGGCGCTCGGCCAGTCAGAACTTTCTTATCAGCCAGCCGGTGATCGCAGCGATCGTGGCAGCGGCTTGTCAGGGACCGAAGCAGGTCACTGAGCTGGGGGCGGGGGTGGGCGTTATCACGCTAGCGCTGCTGCAGGCGGACTTAAGCGTCCGAGCGATTGAGCGCGATCAGCAGTTGGCAGAAATTTTGGCTCAGGCCACAGCAGAACAGGTTGAGCGCCTCGAGGTGATTATGGCGGATCTTCGTGAAGTACTTTGGCATTGGGATACGCCGTATCAAATCATTGGCAATATTCCGTACCAGCTCTCGGGCCTGATTCTGCGGCGGATTACGCAGCTAACACCAGCGCCTGAGCAGGCGATTTTACTCATGCAGCGGGAGGTTGGTCAGCGCTTGGTGGCTGCTGGAGGCCAGATGCAGCTGCTGGCACTGGCGCGGCAGTTGTGGGGAGAGGCCGAGATCCTGCGAAAAGTCCCGGCTGGTTCTTTTTGGCCGGCGCCGGCGGTGGACTCGTGCCTGGTCCGCCTGACACCTTACCCCCAGGAATTGCTACCGCTGGCCGAGCGCGAGCGGGTGCTGGCAATCGCGGCACACTTTTTCCGGGAGCGGCGCAAGCAGATGGGTGGCGTCTTGAGGCGATGGCAGGGGATACCAACTGAGAAAGCTGGGAAGATACTGAACGATGCAAGCATCGCCAGCACGGCGCGGCCGCAGGAGGTTACGGCAGCGCAGTGGATACGCTTCAGCAGAGCAGGAAAAATGCTATACTCGAGCTAGATGTCGAAGCGTGGAGTCGTTGCGTTTATTCTGCTAGGTGTTGCTGCCGTGGGCGGCGGCGCATTTTCGGCATGGCAGCAGGGACGAAGCGATTCCGGCGAGACGGCGAGCGATGCGAAGAGTGAGTTTGGCCAGCTCTCGCCTGCTGAAGTCAGCGAGGAATCGGCCGCTCAGTTGGCCGCGAGTGACAGTGATGGTGACGGCCTGATTAACAGCGAAGAGGGAAGATACGGCTCTGATCCTGATAATCAGGATTCGGATGGCGATGGCTACCTCGATGGGGAAGAAATCCGGGCCGGGCACGATCCAACTAAACCCGCGCCGAATGATTTGCTGGCGAGTGGTGCACAAACGCCTACGCTGGCGGCGCAGCAAGAATCGGCCCAGGAGCTGGCCAGCCTGAGTGCGGGGCCGGTGCTGGATGGATACCTTAAGGAAGATGCCTCATTGATTGTCAGCGAAGACAATTTAACGCGGACGTATGAAGCAGCCGTGCCGGTTGAAAAGCGATCGGAGGCGGCCCAAACTGATTTTGCCCGACAGCAGCTGATACAAACGGCCTTACCTCGGCCAGCGAGCGGCGATGTGCCAGCCGGACAGCCAACTAGCGCGGCGTTGATCAGCCAGTATTTGGGTGTGGCCGACGACGCCGGAGTGCTGGCCGATACAGCACAATACTCCCGGGCGATCAGTGACCTGGTTTTGCAGAACGACAGCAGCGGTATTACGAGTATGGCCAACCAATTTCGAGCGTATGCAGAGCGCTTGAAGCTAACTCAGGTGCCCGAGGCTGCCGTTAATGTTCATATATTGCTGCTCGCTTACGCGGAAGCGCAGTCTATTAATTTTCAGCAAATAGCCCTGCGGAGCGAAGATCCGGTTAAGTCAGGGGTAGCAACGCGCCAGGCGGAAACAATGGACCAAGCCTACTTTCCTATTATCTGGGGAGAATTTGAGCGGCTGCGGGAACTAGAAAGAGCTCTGGAGCAGCAGGGAGGTTAACGGGCTCGTTATGTCGTCGCTGTGGGGCTTGCTGAGCGTGTTCACCGCCACATTTGCGACGCCGTTTGCCGCAGCGCAGCCGGCGGCGCCGCCGCCGCGGCTGCCGACAGAGACTAATTATGTTGAATATGCGGTCGCCAGCCTGTACCGCGGCCAGTTTTCGACGGATCCACGGCAGCTGGCGCAATTGACGCAGGAGGGCCGGGTGGCCAGCTCGCACGATTTTCAGGGACAGCCGGAAATCAAAGTGCAGATTTTCCCGGGAGAAGAAGGCCAGCAGTGTACGAATCCGGGCGATGAGTCGTCGTTCCGGATTGTGGTGGAAAATACGGGGGATGCGCTGGCGCGGATTCAGGATCTGACTTTTTCGTATTGGGCATCGGTTATCGTCGTGGATGAAGATACTGACTTTTCATCGCGAGTGGAGCAAAACCTCCAGTCGCTCGTGACGGCCGAGCCGGCACCGCAGGAACAGACCGAAGATGAGGCGCATTTTGAAGACGATGACTTCGAAGCTCGGCGGACACTGGTCTGGTTTCCGCAGGATCTCCCACCTGGTGGCACTTTGTCATTCACGGTCAGGCTGCGAACACGGGGAACGGAACTCGTTGCTGGTGAGCGCTCAACATACTCAGGAACTAACTTTGGCTTCGACCACGTTGAAGCATACTCCCATGAGGTTGCTATACTGTATCGCGGCCCATTGGATGCGGCTGAATCGCCGGCATCGGCAGCCTATACTTCTTACGCCCAAGGCGGTGATTGTACGGTTGGCGGACCACGAAACCCGCAACCAGCCATTATTTGTGAGGTGGGCCGAGAGCTGTATGAACCAGGCCACGGTGACTTATTGTTTGTGCCTTTCGAGGAGGGGTGTGAGCCGACACTCCGGCAGCTTGTATTGGGACCGCGGTTTGAATCGGCGGAATCAGCCCGTTCGCCGGGTTTCGCCTCACGGCGCTTTGACCCGCCAATACCGGATATCATCCCCGGCGACTGCCGCGTGGCGGCTGATGATGTGGTGGCCAGCCCGGCCTTGCAAGATGCACTGGCGCGACGCGGGCGGGCGTCGGCGTGGTACCTGCGGCCGCTGTATGACGCCGGGCAGGATTTGAAGCGCCTGACAGAAGCAAACTACCTGGCGGATCGGCCGCACTATGACGAACTAACCGAGCGACTACAGACGCTGTATCGCGATTACCTGACTGAGCTGGCGAATGTGCTTGAACCAGCGCTCACTAAGCCGGAAGATACCCCCCGAATTAACGTTGAGCTGCAGCGCTTGCAGCGGCGCTGGGAAGGGCGCTGGCGGGATATTGACGACGACGTTCGCGAAGCGTTAGACGCGTGGCAGGAAGAGCGGCTGGATGCTTTCGCGCTGTACTTGTGCGACCAGGAAGATCTTGATCCCGAAAATTGTTCAGCGGTCCGGCGGGCGATTCAGTCGGTCTCGCGCGCGTGTTTAAGCCCGCCGGCAAATACGGCCGACCGGGACGGGGGCTTAACAGAAGCGCTGCCGGATTTGGCAGACAAGTATCGCCGGTTAACCGAGAAAGTCGGGGCGGGGCGCTGGCATGCCTGGCGGGCGGTGTTGCTGCCGGGCGGTATTGATGCACCTACTTTTGATGACCCGTATGATTTTGCTGATCCGGTCGCGTCGGTCCGCTCGGCAGGAGAACTCAACCGAGCTTGGCTGCTGTTTACGGCCGACTGGGGGGCGCGGGCGGGCGATTCGCTGGAAGCGCTGCGTGATGATGATGTTCGTGCGGAAGCTTTAGCGGATCTTATCAAAGACGCGCGGGGAGATGCACAAGAAGAGCTATTTACTGGCGAGCTGGCCGCGTACTCCTACCAACCACTGCGTATAAAAATGCTGGACGAAGTGTTCCGGCGCGATGTGTTAGAAGTGGCATTTGATGAGCCAAAAGAGCAGGCCACGGCCTGCGAGCGGGAGCGGTCGGATCCGCGCGGCTTTGCTGCGCCAACAGAAAACTCGGTGGAGTTTCCGAGCATTACGCAGCCCAGTGAGCCAAATGTCGGTGTGCCTCGGCCAGGACCGGAGTCGGGCCCTCGGATAAGCTACTGCGAGAGCAACAGCCAGCCGAATGAGAATGTTATCGGCTCGATCCAGCAGCCAGTCGGAGAGGGGCCGGAAAACGAAGCTGCGTTTAATCGCTTCGCTGATGTCCAACGGGGGGACAAGCAGGGGCGCAACATTCCGCGGGGCACGCTGCCGGACGTGGTGGATACGCATTTCCGGGCAGGGGGCGTTTTTCAGGGAGAATCGGAAATCTACTATGAAATCATTGCCGCTCTTGGCTTTTTTGGCTCTGATACTGGTCCGTCAAGAGCACTGTGGGGGTATAAGCATGATGGCCTTGCGATTTCTGAAACTGGCAGCACATCGCAAGGCGGTGATCCAATTTCTGGAGGTGCTGCGGTCTTTATTCCCCCAAACCGCGGTGAGCACGTTGTCGAAAGCAGTGAACTTCAGCTAGAAGTTGGCCGCCCGCCGGAGTTGCGGCATGACAGCGCAACAAGCAGTTACTCGCTGCCCGGGCTGACGGAAATAGATTTCCTCAATGGCAATTTTAATAATTTGCCTCCCGGCTGGTCGCATGCTGACAGTACCAGCCAGCTTACGTTCGGCACGCTGGTGTTTACAGATCGCTTAGCTGAGCGGCATAACAGTCAAACGAGCTTGTACTGGCAGGTTGGCCTTAATCCAAATACTGACAGTTTCGGGCCGAGTCGGAATCGCGTGGGTTTTTATTTAATTGATAAGCTGGTTGATTCGATACCAGCTTTAACCAGTGGGGCCTGCAGCCCAAGTCCGGGCCAGGCGTGGTGGGCCAATGATTGTTCGTGTGATTGCGGACAGCATGGGCTGTATTTAAATACGACGACTGAGCCTTTCTTCCAAGTTGGAGCATACTGCGCGCCGGCAGAGGGATTTTATACCACCCGAGGGGCTAATGCGCCGGCGGAGTTTCCGATTGATCCGGGTTATGACTCGTATCCCCTGGAGCCTCGGCTCGATTCAAACGCGCCGGGCGGAGAAGTTTTTGGACCAAATCAGCTCCAGGAGCCGCAGTCGGCGGCGCCGGGGAGATTGTTAGGCTGGCTTGAGCCGCTGACGAATGTGACGTGGGCCGCCTCCGCCGAGAGCTTCGGCGAG
>DATDVI010000044.1:0-4688 GCA_035290125.1 Candidatus Anderseniibacteriota bacterium | reverse complement strand
GCCGCTTTGGCTTGGTCGATTGTTTCTTTCAGGTACTGGAGCGAATTTTCGGCGGCCGGCTGGCGCCAATCATAGTGGGCAACGAAGACGTCGGCGCCGGCTTGTTCTAGGCGCTCAATGAGACCTTGGTACACAGGCTTGGCAGCTGGCAAGAATTGCCACTTCCCGCCATCTTCGTCGAGGAGTGTCGTCTTAATATTTAGAGAGGCAAGAATCCCAGGAATTATGATAACTGGTTCCGGTTCGGTTATTGGCGGAGGTTCCGGCACGCATTCATCTGGTGGAATAAGTATGTATCCTGGTGGACAACCGGGGGCAATGATTATTTGAGCTCCAGCTGCGTTCGGTAGTGCTACAAGCAGGGCTGTGACAAGAAGTGTTACTGTTTTAGACGCCATAAAGAGATTTAAAAGCCTCGCCCTGCAGATAAACAAGTCCCCAGTAGGTTCCTATTAGAGCTAGAACAACAAGCGCAGCGCCGATGAGTGTGCTGACAAGTCCGCTCAGTAGGGTGATGCGTTTTTTCCTTACGTAAATAGCAATAAAAGGTGCCGCGAATATCAGTAAAAGAATTAGTGGGTAAAGATATACAACGGCTGTGCCGCCAAGTTGAATTGCTAAATCACCAAAGCGCATCTTGCTGCTAGCATATCACAAATATCTGTCAGGGTTTCTGACATTTTAGAGTGGCGGTTTTGGGCCCAGCGGGAATACTTATAGCAGTTAATCCGTAAAATTTTTCGTCCTATGATGAAACCAATCACAGCGACAAAAACTAAAACGGACGATACAAACAAGAATATTAACCATGTACTCGCCGATCCGGTGCGGGTCAATATCATGGAAGCGCTGCGGGGATCGGAACTGACGCTGCAGGAGCTCGCCGACATGCTGCATGCGGAAAAGCGTTTGCTGCTGTACCACTTGCGGACGCTGATACAAGCCGGTGCGGTGACAGAATATACGCGGCGGCACCACACCAGCTATGGCATTGCCAATCGGCCGGTGAGCGATACGTCGCACCTGCTGTACGAATTGTGGGCTGAGGAGATCGGGCGGCACGAGAGCCATGCTCGCCTCAGTTTATGATCCGCTGCCCAGTATTGTGTAGGGGGAGATAGGCCCGTCCGTACGAGCGTACAGCTTCGCCCCTCCGCCGACTGGCGGAGGGGAATTGTTTTTTTCCGACTGCGCATTCACTCCCGCGGGCTCCCGCCTCGCCGATGGCGGCGGGCGAGTAAGCCTGTCTCGTTGCTCAGCAACTTCGAGGGGCGATAATGCGAGTGGTAAGGTACTGTCCACTCCCAGTATGCCGAAACCGTAGCGCGGGGCAAGGTTTTTTGCCGCACCTACCGTCACAAAAAATTGACACTTGACAGTTTGGGCGGGCTACCTACCCTGAATATGTTTTGGTTCCTTTTCACGATCTTGAGACCACAAGGAATTTCTCATGCATGCGGTGATTACTTGTTCCGGTGTCTGTCTGAAAAAGTTTATTCATCTCTTTCCAGATCATGATCAGCTTTTCACTCCCATTGGCGGGGCATTTGGTTTGAGACATCCACGCCAGTGGTACCGGCGGACCGAGGCAAAGCTGTTGCAAATTGCCAGTGAGAGAATAGATCGGCTTACACTTGTGAACCACACGGGGTGTTTACGAGCCAGGCATGTCCTCAAACGCGAGGCACACAAAACTGACCATGTGGAAGTTTTACAGCGCGCCACCGGAAGAATTCGATCATACTATCCCGATACGGCGATTGAAGCATATCTGCTTGATGAGAAGAGAAGGGTTCTCGAGTTCATCGAGGTCGTCAACGGCGTCATGATGTTCTCTCACTGATCTTTGGGCGTTACCCTGGGAAATATTCCCCGGGTTTTTATATTTCGAGGCGGCTGCCGCCTACAAATCGTGGCCGGTATACGATAGATTGAAGCTCTTATTAATTAGGGGAAAGTCGAGCAGCACGTTGTCCTGGCCGGCGATTGGGAGCAGCTGCCAGTTAGGCACCGAGGGGTCGCGCACGGCGACGCGATCGAGCGCGCCACGAGCGTTTGTTACCACATAGTAGATAATTTCACCGCGCCAACCCTCGGCTAGGCCTAGCGCCTCGCGGTGTGCGGGCAGCGCTGCACGGTCCGCCCGAGCGACTATCGGGCCTGCCGGCAGGGTTTGTATCACCTGGTCAATGAGGCGCAGCGACTGGTGCACTTCCTGAATGCGAACGTTGAAGCGCGCCAGGACGTCGCCGCCCGTCTCGGTTGCGATTTCGAACGCAAGGGCAGGATACGCTGCGTAGGGGTGATTGCGGCGAGCGTCACGCGCCACGCCGGACGCGCGGGCGGGTACGCCCACGGCTCCGGCGGCCCGAATATGTTCGGGGCGAACGATACCGGTGCCCTCGAGGCGGTTAAACAGAATGCCGCTCTTCTGAGCAATCGCGATGACTTCATTGAAGTCTTTCTCTAGGCCGGCCAGCGCTTGTTGCAGCTGCCTTAGCTGCGAGGTAGACAGGTCGCGCGCCAGCCCGCCGATTGTATTCACGTTGCGGAGGAACCGGTGGCCGGTCAGCTCTTCATTAAACTGCATGACTTGTTCCCGCAAGCGGGTGCCGCTCGCGCCGCCAAAGTTGTAGCCCGTATCGAGCATGATGAAGCCAATGTCGTTCAGGTGGTTCGCCAGGCGCTCAAGCTCGCTGAACAGTACGCGCAGATAGGTGGCGCGTTCCGGCACCGCCAGGCCGAGGAGGTCTTCGAGCGCCTGACAATACGCCAGGCTGTGGGTAAAGGCCGTATCGCCCGCAATATGTTCGGCCAGGGCGACCGTGCGGGCCAGTGGCAGGGTTTCAAAGAGCTTTTCACTGCCCTTGTGGACATACCCCAGGCGGGGGTCGAGTATGACAATCTCTTCGCCGGCCATGCTGAAGCGGAAGTGGCCGGGCTCAATAATGCCGGCGTGCACCGGCCCCACGGGGACTTCATAGATTCCCTCGCCGGCCACGTGCTGAAATTCGTAGGGGATAGGGGTGCCTGAGGCGAGGGCGGCATCGTACGGCGTTGCTTTAGCGAGCGGATGGCCGGCCAGCATGCCGGCATCATGCAGCACGACGGGCTGGGGATGCGGGTGGCCAACGGGGAATAGCCCAAACATTTCCTTGATGCGTCGCTCGTAGATAGACACGGGCGGCACCAGGTCTGCGACGGAGGGGAACCGTGGTTCGGTGATGGTGAGGCGCAGCACTTGGTGGGCGTGCTCACCGGCACGAGCAAAGATGTAGCGAATGGTCCAGCTGGTTGCCGAGATTTCGTTGGCCACTGCCAGTTTGAAAAATAATTCTGGCTGGGCATAGAGATCGGCGATGACGGCTGGCAGGCGGGCAGGCGATACCGTAATTTCTGGCAAGGTCATAGGCATTAGCGCAGGTGGCTCGCGGTAGCGAGCAGGCTCTGGAGCGGGGCTGGCAGGTACCAGCTGGCCAGGAGCGCGAGCGCGAGGAGTACGGCCGGTGCCGCCAGATCGGTTATCGTGAAGTGCAGCTGCGGCGGACGGGAGCTCGGGGGTGGGCTGAACAGCATGGCTGAGAGGTGGCGGGCGAAGCCAGCGAACGCTGCTGCCAGCGCGAGCACCAGGATGGTACCGAGCGCTGGGTGTAGCTGTATGGTGTACAGCAGCAGGGAGAGTTCGGTTACGAAGAGTCCAAACGGCGGCAGGCCCAGCAGCGCACCAGACGCGGCAATGACCACCGCCGCGAGTAAGGGGTGCTGGTGAAGTAACCCGCGAACAGCACTGATTTTCGTTGAGCTGTAGGCGATCAGGATGTTCCCGCTGGCCAGGAAGAGGGCGGATTTGGCGAGGGTGTGATAGAACATGTGCAGCAGGGCAATGAACGTGCCGGCGTGGCCAAGCGCAATGCCGCACAGCATCAGGCCGGTGTGCTCGATACTGGAGTAGGCCAGCAGGCGCTTGTAGTTGCGCTGGGCGACGAGTAAGGCGGCAGCGGTGACGGCCGACAGCACGCCGAAGCCAAGCAGGATCGGGGCCGTAAATGGCTCGGCGAGGATGCTGTCGGTTAACGCTGCAAACCGAACTATGGCCATGAGGGCCACATTAAGGAGCGCGGTTGACATGACGGCACCGATGGGGGCGGGAACTAAGCTGTAGGCATCGGGTTTCCAGGTGTGCAGCGGCACGATGCCGGCCTTCGTGCCGTAGCCAACGAGGATAAGGACAAATGCTATTTTAATGACGGCCGGATCTCGTGCGTTGGTCAAAAAGAGCATGATGCCGAGTAAGCTAATGAGCAACCCGACCGAGTTAATGACTAAATATTTCCAGGCAGCTTCGGTTGCCGCCGGCCGATGATAGAAGCTGATCAGGAGCGCGGTGGCTAAGGTCGTGGCTTCAATAGCCACCCACATGAGCATGAGGCTGTTTGTAGCCGCGGCGACAAACAACGCGGCCAAAAATAGCTGCAGGAGGGCATGGTGTTGGCGAATCCGACGGAAGCCAATGATGCCCTTGGCCAGCTCGTGCTGCAAGAGGCGGATGGAGAACCACGTGCTGGCAGCACCAATCGTGGCTGTGAGGAGGATTACGAGAGCGCCCAGGGCATCGACAGCGAGATAGGGTGGAGCGGTCATGATGCCGGTTGGCACCACCTGTTTGGTTACCCACATGGCTGCCAGCA
>DATDVI010000043.1:0-9223 GCA_035290125.1 Candidatus Anderseniibacteriota bacterium | reverse complement strand
GAAAAATTGGCGGCGCGGCACGATGCACTGTACTTGGGCGGATCAACGCTCGCCCAGCATGCGCTGGCACTCGCGCTGCAAAAGAATGATGCTGCACTGCGTCAGTATGCAACCACGCTGCGGCAGACGCTGAGCGCGAATGAGCAGATGCTCCGCGAGGCTTTTGCACTCATTGGCATGGAACCGCTGCCGGTGCCGGGGGCGTACTACATGCTGATTAAGCACAACCGCGGGAGCGATGAAGCCGCCATGATTGAGTTGCAAGAAAAAAAGATTGCGACCGTGCCGGTGAATATGCTGCGGGCGGACCGGAGAAGCAATACGGGGCACATTCGGATTCATTTTGGCGTGCGCCCGGAGACGGCCGAAAAAGTCCGGCAGCTGCTGGCGAACTAGACTAGCTTTTCGGCGAGAAATTTTTGAGAAACTCCTCGATGATGGCGTTGTACGCTTCTTCGAACTGCTGTGTATTGCGCTGGCGCTGCTCGACTTGATCGGGCGCATCGTAGCCGGGTATCAGCCACGAAGAGAGTGAAAGCACCGCGCGCTTCTCGATCACGGGCTGCTCGGTGACAATTTTGCGCACGGCAGCGGCAATAGCGACGCCATTTAAGACGGCGGCTCCCCCGAGCTGCGGCCAGGTGGGAATGGTGCGGCCGATCTCTAAGAGCGAAGCTTGCATGCGCGGCTCGGTGATATTGAAACCGACTAATTTTTCGCCGATCATCTTACCGATTTGAGGGAGCGCCAATTTCCCGGATAGCATGTCTGCAATATCCTGCTCAGTAATGCGCCCGTGGAAATATGGAATATCCTCGAGATCATGGCGCTCGATATCGAGTAAACCCGAATCGCCATTATCGGTAGCCATGAGCAGCGGCGTTTTGTGCTGCTTGGCCTGATCGCGCAGCATGAGCTTGATCGGCAAGTTGTCGACCTCATCGATAATAATATCCGCGCCGGCGCAGAACTCCTCAATGTTTTCTTTGGTGACGCCCTCGGGATAGAGCGTGAGTGAAGCATAGGGATCGAGCTCGTAAATTTGCCGGGCTGTCATGTAGACCTTTGGTTCGGTTAATTCAGTTATGCTGGCGCGGATGCGGTTGAGATTGGTGAGCTCCAGCGTGTCGGGGTCGGCCAGCCGCCAGCGTTTGCCGCCGCCGGTGAGGACGATAGCCAGTGCTGCACTGTTCCCGACCGAGAGACCACCCAGGGCAATGGTGATATCGTAGTACTTCCTTTGCTCCGCAGCGGGAATTAAGTTGCGGTTGCGGCCGGTGCGGACTTCTTGATACCACGCATCTTCCAGCAGATGCAGCAGCAGATTGCGCCAGGGTAAGTACACCCAGATGCCAGCGGCTTGGGGTTCAGCTGCGCCGTAATGTTCCTCCTTGAAAGCCTGAAATTGCTTATCGCGCTCAGGTGGGTTGAGGTGGAGGGCTGGGTTTTGCAAGACAAAATACTCTTTCAGCTGCGATTCGTACGTATCGATAATCTGGGGCTGCTGCTGATCGATGAGGGCTTCCAGCTCCGCTGCCTCGGCGCTCTTGCCCACGCGGAAAAACTGGGGCGCAGGGGCGTCGGTACTTGCCTTGGTGGGCGTAAGTTTATTGACGAGGTCACTCATCGGCTTGCTTTCATTGTATCATATGGCGTTGACAGCTCGCGGTCTATTCCGTACGGTGCTGGAGCGTTTGGTTCTCTCAAATTTGTTTGGGGCTTTTAGCTGCAAAGGAGCTTGCCATGCGGAGGTTATCACTGCTTGTTTGGATCTGTGGCCCACTGAGTGCGATGGGCCAGCTGTGGGTGAGCGACGACGCCCGGGGACTGTGGAAATTGGATGTTCAGAGCGGTGCGGCAACGAAAGTTGGCACCATGCCCGCGAGCATGAACGACATTGCGTTTGCGCCCTGGGGGGATCTGTACGGTATCGCTCACCCGGACGACATTTATCGCATCAAGCTCGATGAGATTGATGGTCATGGGAATATTCCGGCGTACCTGATCGGCCCTCTGAACATCTATAGTTCGGGACCGCTGGCTGGCAGGCGCGAGGTAAAATCGTTGACGTTTGGGCCAGATGGTAATGCTTACTTCGCGACTGAAGAGGGCTTGCGGTTTTCTGGCGGAGTTTTTGTGGCGCCAACCGGTAACCTGGGCGTTATTACTAATATTGAAGAGCTCCGTGGCGGTATTGTTGGCGACATTGGCGAGGGTAATGGCGGCGACTTGGCTTTTGTCGGGAACACCCTCTACATGAACTCCTGCGATGTCACTGGCTTTACGCTGGTGTGCTCCACCACGCGAGACCAAGAACTAGTACGGATTGATCCGCCCGTTGGCGAGGGTGTCGTGCTGGGTTCAATCGATTTTCCTAATGTCTTCGGTTTGGCTGCAGTGGAGGATACCCTCTATGGAGTGACACATCAGGGCGAGCTGTTGCGGATTAACACCTTGAGCGGCCAGGGTACCCAACTCGCAACTATTGTGCCGCTCCTGCGGGCATTGGGTGCGACAACAGAGGTGGTCTTCGCGGATTACAACGGCAACGGCAGCGTTGAGCAGGCAGACTTGGATTTAGTGTTGCTCAACTGGGGCAAGCCGGCCGCGCAGATCCCAGTGACATGGACGCGGCAGCGGCCAACGACGGGCGCAGTTGATCAAAGCGAACTCGACGCTATTCTTCTTAGTTGGGGCGTACGTTCGCCAAGAACTCTCCCAATGATGGGCGCCAGTGTGTCTGAATTATCGACGTGGCAGCTGGCTCTGCCTCTGATTGTATTTTTGACTGGTATTAGCAAGCGGCGTGTGTAATACTCGCCGTTTTTTTATCCCTAGAATAAGCAATCCTCGACCGAGCGGCGTGGGGAGGCTTTGAGGTATGTGTGCGCGCTGTGGCCCAGGCGGAGAATTGATTGCGGCTTGAGGTTCGTTGCCAGAATTTGCTGCAGGGCAGTGCGAATGCTTTCCCCGGCTTCGACGGCGGCGACAAGCGGGGCGGCAGCGAGGTGCGCTGTTGTGGCATTGAGCCAGAGCACCTCCAGCAGCTGTCCGGCGCGGACCCAGTCGGCGGGTGTATCGTGTTCAGTCGTAATAATGGCGACGGCGCTGGCGCTGCGCATTTGCTCTTTGGTTTTCGGCGCTTCCTGCTTGTGAATAGGGGCAAAGCGTACCATGAAGCCCGAGACCAACGAGAGCGGTGCCGGAATACCCATGGCGTAGCCGGGCATACCATCGGCTTGCTTCGTCCAGTTGTTGCGGACCCAGTGGGATAACTCTTCTTTAAAATCACGGCGCGACAACGTGTCGGCAGTCCCCTGCTCGGTCAATTCGGCAATGACATTAATTTGTTCGCGATCTTCAACGAGTAGTACCTCTTTATGTGCGCCGGTGATCGCTGCGCGCTCGGCGGCGCTGAGGGGTTGGCCATCATAGATCGAGCGGTCGGTCCGGCGCTGTTCAATGGCGGCAAAGAGCGCATCGGTGGCTCCTTCCTGACGAGCCGAGGGCCTGGCTGGCTGCTGGGTGAAAGTGAGGCGAGAGGCGGGCTGGTGCTCCTGCTGGCCCTCGGGAAACAGCTGCACTGTTGCCTCACAGCCGAAGTGGCGGGCGGCAACGATCGCATTGCTGATCGCGCAACCCAGGCTGACGTAGAGCTGGCGCTGGGTTGGATCCGAGATCGCCAAATGTCGGTCCCAATTAACATAAAGATCCAGGGTGTTATGCAGCTGGCGCACTTTCCAAGGCTGCGTGTTGTGCGCCGAGGGGGCTAATATCAGCGACGGAATAATCCGCCGGGTAAGGGTATTGAGATTACTACGCGCCCAGGGGGTAACTGGGGTTTGTTGGCGCACAATAGGCATAGTAGGCATTGCTTAACGTAAAACGCGCCATGGTACACCACAACGGCTATTTTGTCAAATGCTTTTGACAAAATCCCGCTCTTCCCTACTGCCCCGTTTTTGCGTACAGTTTTTCGGCTTCTTCTTTCAGCGGCCGCCACCAGGCTTCGTGCTGCTGGTACCACTCAATGGTGCGGTGCAGCCACTCTTGAAAGCTGTGGGCTGGTTCCCAGCCTAACTCTCGTTTAATCTTGCTCCAATCAACGGCATAGCGGCGATCGTGGCCGGGCCGGTCGGTTACATAATCGATGCGGCTTTCCGGCAGATTTAGATACCTAAGCAATTCCTTGGCTACAGCGAGATTATTCACTTCCTCGTGCATGCCGCCGACAACGTAGGTTCCCCCTCCGCCATCCGCCAGCTGGCGGAGCGGATTACCGCGCTGCAGCACGAGGTCGATGGCCCGGCAGTGGTCAGTCACGTAGAGCCAGTCGCGCACGTAGAGCCCGTCGCCGTATATTTTAACATTCTGCCCGTCGAGGAGGTTCGTGATCATACGGGGGATAAATTTTTCCGGGTGCTGATAGGGACCGAAATTATTCGAACAGTTGGTAATAGTTACCGGCAGGCCAAAGGTTTCGTGATAGGCGCGGACCAGATGGTCGGACGCTGCTTTTGAGGCAGAATATGGGCTGTGGGGACGGTACGGCGTATCTTCGGTAAATTTCTCGGTGCTATGCAGGTCCAGAGAGCCGAAAACTTCATCGGTGGAAATATGGTGAAAATGCTTGCCGTGCCGGCGGGCGGCTTCAAGTAAAACGTATGTACCTTTAATGTTTGTTTCAATAAAAGCTTCGGGTCCGAGAATTGATCGGTCGACGTGGGTTTCAGCGGCAAAGTGGACAATAATATCAACGCCTTTGACTAGTTCATCAACCAGCGCTTGGTCCCTAATATCGCCTTTAATAAAAGTGTAATTAGGGTTTGGCTCGATGTCTTTTAAATTGGCTACATTGCCGGCATAGGTTAACAGATCGAGATTAACGACATGATCATCTGGATGATTATCCAGCCAATACCGAATAAAGTTGGAGCCAATGAATCCCGCGCCGCCGGTAACTAATAGTTTGCTCATGGCACGCTGGTTGTATCAGAGATATTACTTTCTGGCAAACCCCTTGACATAATTTCTTGACTGTAGTAGATAGGAGGTGCGTGTTTCGTGGCTTGGTCTTTAACAAAAATATTCTGCAATCTTAAGCCCTATATGGGCCCCTGGGATTAAGAATTTAAAGACCAGCCAGTTTATTTTTTCACCCTTGCGACGGTTCGGTAACCAATTTCTTGGTACGAGAACCGCAGGAGAAAATGAAATGGCGAACGTTAGACTTGTGAATGCGGCTTTGGATGAGAGCACCCTTGGGATCATCCTCCGCGGTGGACTCGATATGTCATCTATTGAGAATATTCTCACGGATGACTATCAAAGGGAGTTTCTGCCTGGAGCATCCTGCAAGCGGTTAGTGGATGCTTTCAAGGACCCTGCAGCTAAGGTCCCTGACATAGTCTTGGGCATGCGGGGTTTGCGCACCAGCAATAGGAATGGCGACTGGACACTCAAGGATGAGGTCTATGTGATTGACGGACTACAGCGGATAAGCGCCGCTATGGTTGTGCTGGGTGATGGTTTGGAACCACGCTTGGGCGCGATTGTTTACTTCGGTACAACCAAGCCTTGGGAGATTGAGCAGTTCAGAAAGCTGAACGCGGATCGCGTCAAGGTTTCATCCTCCGTTCTTCTCAGAAACCAGGGTGAGGACTTTGAGGTTGTCGCCACTTTGCAGCGTCTTTGCGAACGGGATGCTGATTTCGTCCTGAGCGGAAAAGTTTGTTGGCAACAGCGGCCAAGGAAAACCCATCTTGTGAACGCTGTGGTCCTGCTTAAGACGTGTGGAGCGATCCACAGTCATTATCCCGGAGGTCTTGCTAGCCGCATCAGCGAACTAGTTGTTGGATGCCAGCGCATATTCGACCAAGTTGGAAAGATTACTTTCCGGAAGAATGTGCGTACATTCTTCAGTTTGCTTGAAGAGTGCTACGGGTTGACAACGATTCAGGAGTCCACATCGGCTCCGCAGGTGCGGGCGCCTTTCTTGAGGACTCTCGGACGGGTGTTTGCTGATCATGAGGATTTTTGGCGAGGCAATGAACTTTTCATCAGCGTGCCTTTTAAACGAAAGTTCAAGCTGCTGAAGATTCTCGATCCCGTTTTTCAACAGCTAGCCAGTTCGAGTGGGCCTTCTCTGTCATTGCTGTACAAATTGATCGTTGATCACGTCAATTCGGGCAAGAGGACGCGCCGGCTTACGCCACGTACTCGGTCTGTTAAGAACGGAGACGCTGCAGCGGTTTCTGAAACCGAAGTAGCTTAGGGTTTGTACAACTGATGATCACAGTGCCGCAGGAGACAGTTTCTCCCGCGGTTTTTTTATGCTTTTAGCTTCCGGGCAAACAGGGGTTCGGCAGGTTTTTTGAGGGGTCGGGCGGAGAGCAGGTCAGTCAGTTTGGCGTGGGCTTCGGGCATGAAGGGGGCGAGGGCGGTGTTGACAGTGCAGAGTGAGTTGTAGAGGCCGACCAGAACCCCCTCTAACTCTTCTCTCCCACCCCCTCTCCCGCTTTCGGCGGGATCTCCCCCTCGGGCAGGGGGAGAAAGCTTGGCGAGTTCCCACGGTTTCTTTTGCTCGATCAGCTCGTCGGCCTGGGCAATTTCCTGCCAGATGGCTTCGAGGGCTTTGTCGAAGGCGAGATTTTTAAGATGCGTGTCGACGACGGCTCCCACCCGGCTTTCGCCAGAGGCTACAGCGGGCGTGGCCCCCTCTGGGGCAGGCTTGCCCGACGAAGCTTTAGCGAAGTCGGGGGGAGAAATACCGTATTGCTCCATCATGTTCAGCGCGCGGGAGACTAAGTTGCCCAGGCCGTTGGCGAGGTCGGCGTTGTAGCGATCGAGCAAGCGCTGGTGGGAAAAATCGCCGTCGGCGCCAAAGGGAATGTCGCGCAGGATGAAATACCGCAGCGCATCGGCGCCGTATTCCTCGGCCAGTGTGACGGGATCAATGGCGTTGCCCAAGCTCTTCGAAATCTTCTGGCCGTTGATGGTGAAGAAGCCGTGGGCGAAGACTTTCTTAGGCAGCGGCAGATCGACGGCCAACAGCAGCGCCGGCCAGATGACGCAGTGGAATTTAATAATGTCCTTACCGACAAGATGGAGATCGGCCGGCCACCAATAATCGAAGCCTTTCTCGCTTATAGCTCCCACCCCCTCTTGGTCTCCCCCTCTGGCAGGGGGAGAAAACGATTGGCTATAGCCAATCGCGGAACAGTAATTAAACAACGCTTCAACCCAGACGTAGACGGTTTGATTTTTGTCCCAGGGCAACGGGATGCCCCATTTTACGTTCGGGCGCGAAATGGCGATGTCTTCTAAGCCGCGCTCAATAAATGCCAGCACTTCGTTGCGCCGACTGGCGGGGGCGATGATGAATTCCCCACTTTCTATTTTTTTCTGTATCTCTTCTCCGTAAGCCGAGAGCTTAAAAAACCAATTCTTTTCTTTCAGCAGCTCCGGTTTCGTTTGGTGATCGGGGCAGCGGCCATTCACTACATCTGCCTCCTTAATAAACGCTTCGTGGCCAACGCAGTAGAGCCCCTCGTACTCTCCCTCATAGAGCTGGCCGGAATCCTTGAGCTTACGCAGAAATAATCCCACCGCTTCTTTGTGGCGCGCGGCAGTCGTGCGAATGAAATCGTCGGGCTTAATGTTTAAGGCCGACCAGCACGAGGCGAATTGCTGCGAGATTTCATCGGCAAACGCTTGCGGTGCTTTTCCGGCTTCCGCGGCAGCGGCGGCAATTTTGGCACCATGCTCATCGGTGCCGGTGAGAAAAAATGTGTCATCGCCCTGCGCGCGGTGCCAGCGCGCGAGTACATCGGCGGCAATTGTCGGATAGGCTGAGCCAATGTGGGGAGCGGCGTTGACATAGTAGATGGGCGTGGTGAGGTAAAATTTTCCGGAGTTGGCCATATGTTAGTTTGTATCGTGGGGGACCGCGTCGGTCAACTGGGCGTAATTGTAGCTATAGAGTGGCAGGCGGCCCTTTTCCCGAATGACGTGCTGGGGCGTGAGATCCGGAAACGGAAATGCGTAAACGAGCACAGCGCGGCACTGCAGCAGGCGTTGGTTAGCGAGATACTGGCGGACGCGCGGCATAATCTTCGGCATAAGAAAGACGAACACCACCGTGGTGTCGTTCGGCAATTGCTGGCGGTAAAAGTTGGCCAGGCGGACTTTGGTGTTGGGAAGAGCTTTCGCGCGCAGCCAGGCGATGAGCCACATAATTGGCGAGAGCTCGTAGCCGAGGGCGCGAGCGCCGCGCCTGGCGGCTGCGAGCAATGTTCGCCCGTCGCCCGCGCCGAGATCGACCAGCAGGTCGCCTTTGCCCAGCTTAATCCAGGTAAAAGCTTGCTGAATGGTTTGGGAAAACGTTGGGGCATACGGCGCACCAATGAGGCCGGCGTAGGCAGTAGGCAGCAGGAGCACCACTAATCCCAGCGCCAAAAGAAATGGGAGCGTCAAAATTGTTTAACTGGCTTTGACTTTCAGCTTGCGCGTCATGGCCGCGATAGCTTTGGGAATACGTATCGTCAGGATGCCGTTCTTAATGGTGGCCTCTGCAGAATCGGCATCGATTTCGACGGGGAGAATAATTGAGCGGGAAAAAGCGCCCCAGTAGCACTCTTGGTAAAAATAATCTTCAGGGTTTGCTTCGTAATTGCGCGAGCGCTCGCCCCGAATAGTCACCATGTCGTTGGTGATCGAGACGTCTAAATTATCTGGCGAGACACCGGCAATCGTGCTCTGAATAATGACGCTGTCTTCATTTTGAAAGACATCGACGGTGAGCTGGCCCTCTTGCTCCGTTTGCTCGGGGGAGCCGGTATCTTCATCGGAATATGTTTCTTCGGCCTCAAGCGGCGTTTCATTTAAAGCATCGGCCAGATACGTTTCAGATTCCTCGGTGGTGGGCTGCTTGTTCAGTGCTCCGACTTCGGCCTGTTTACTGGGCGAGAAGACGCGCGCGCCCGTTAATTTTTCGAAAAACCCGCGGGAATCAATGGCCATGGCCTTAAGTATATAGGAGTGTTTGGCTGCGCTCAAGTTGAACGAGTTGCGCTTGGTTGTTCGCCAACACTGTTTCTTTGGCGGCAATAACTGCGGCGGGTGCCTTGCCGCGCATGCCGCGCACAGCTGCCTGCCCGCGCGCGATCGCCTGCTGTAATTCTTCGATTTGCCGGGTGAGTTTTTGGCGGCCAGATTTCTCTTG
>DATDVI010000042.1:0-8277 GCA_035290125.1 Candidatus Anderseniibacteriota bacterium | reverse complement strand
GTCACGGCCGTTTTCAATAGTTACGTTCACACCCAAAGCCTCGCAATTTTCTTTGGGGTGACGGGCCTCGCGATGCTGGTTTCGAACGCACAAGGCAAATTTTTCTGGGCTGGTGTATTTCTTGGCCTTGGGGTCGTTTCGCGCAAGAGTATTTTAGCTTTGGGGCTGGTGCCGCTAGTGCTGGTTTTGCTTGAACACACCTCATGGCGCGAGAAACTACAGCGAGTGTTCATGATTGGCGTTGGGTTTCTGCTCGTTGTAGCAGCATTTCTGGGTTGGGCGGGGCTGACGTATGGCCCGCAAGGGTTCTGGGAAGCAGTCGGATTCAATTCGGCCGAGGATGGTATATCGGCCGTTGAGCCCGGGCAGGAGGATCAGGTGCGGGCGTATTCGCTGCGCGGCATGACGCCGTTCTTCCGGGAATCGCTGTCGTTGATTCTGCTCTCGGTGATTGGATTAGGGGTGGCGTTGGAGCGTTTTGTTAACGACGCGTCAGGCAGTCGTCTCACATACTCTAAACTTGCCTGGCTTATTCCCTTGGCCATCTTTTGGTGGGCCTGGGGATTTTTCAGCGAGTATGAGGGTAGTAGCGTCATGGTCTTTGGCATGTGGGAGCTGTGGTATGCGATGGCAGCGATTGTATTATTTATTGCTGTCCTGCCTCGAACCACACATTCCGCTAACTGGCGCCGGCCACTCGTGATCGCGCTCACCGGCAGCTTGTGGGTTGGGGGGCTGGTGTTTTTCTACATCAACTGGATTAAATTCCACGCTAACTACATTGGCGAGTTTTTGCCGCCACTGGTGCTGCTCTCTGGGGTAGGTCTAGCAGGTGCCTGGCGACGAGTATCACGGCTGCCACTGCGAGCAATGCGCTGGCTGGGAGCAAGTGTGGTCGTCGCGGTGCTGCTATGGGCGATATTTGCCAGTAACTACGTAACACTTGTCTTTCCGCACACGGGGACGTTTGAGCAGGCAGCGGCCAGAGAGGCAGCAATCTGGGCACGCGATAATATTCCGCTTGAGGAGCCGATCTTTACGGGCGCGGCGGTAGTGCCATATCTCTCCGGCCACCGCGTGTCGCTGGATATCGCGCACCCGCGCTGGTATGCCTATGAGTTTACGCGCAAAGACACCGCGCGGTTGAATACATTCCTGCCGCCAGCGGAAGAAATGGTCCAGGCGTTCCGGGAAGCGCAGTGGTTTCTGATGGATCAGCAAACGGCCTTTTCTTTCTTAGCGGAATATTCTGAGATTGAAGCTGGCCTAGAAAAAGATTTTGAATCAGTCAAAGGCATCTCGAACGGATCTAACACGTTGACATTCTACCGGCGCGTACGGTAAATTTGAGGCCGGTTGTATGAGTTTGTTCGTTGACTCTTGCATAGGAGAATTGCAATGTATGAGCGGTTTACTGACCGGGCGAGAAAGGTGGTGCACCTGGCTCGCGAAAAGGCCATGCTCATGAAGCATGCGCAGGTTGAACCTCATCATATTCTGGCAGGATTGATGTGGGAAGGCCGTGGTGTGGCCGCAGCTGCGTTGCACTATTGCGACGCTACTTTCGCTGCGCTCAGCGACGTTCTGGATCGAGTTATCGGGATCGGGCATGTAGTAACTGATCGCCCACCGCTGGCAGAGGAGACGAAAGAAGTGTTTCTGTTTGCCATTGGTGCAGCAGAGGAGTTGGGGCACAAATCGGTCGGGACGGAGCACTTGCTACTCAGCTTACTGCGCTGGTGTCGTCAGTATCGAGAAAGTCAATTGCAGAGGATATTTGAAGGGCTGGGAATCGCGACTGGTGACTTGCGGCTAGAGGTGAGGCGCCTTTTAGGAGTTAACAAGGAAAAACCGACGTTGCGGATGTCTGATCTTGGCGCGGAAGTTGGTATGCTGGTATCGCTCTGGTCACGGTTTTGTGCCGAAAGTAGCTGCCCCGACGATCAAAGGGTCGCGTTGCTGGATATTTTAGGGCAGGATCCTCATTATAAGTCTATCTTGCTAGCAGTCAGAAATGCCTGTGCATTGCTTCCTGACTAATGGGCGCATCTAACTCCCGGGGCAGCGGGAGTTTTTTCTTGCTTTAACGGGCGTGGGGAGAGTGATATGTTGCCTTTATGCTGATTCGAGCAGGATTTTGGCAGCGGCCGGCGGTATGGACAGTGCTGATTGCGCTGGTGGCTCTGGCAGTTCGGCTGCCGGGGTTGGGCCACTTTATGACGGTCGATGAAGAAAACTGGATGTTGCGGGCCGGAACGTTTGCGCACCAGCTGTGGCGTAACCACCATCCGAGCGGGACTTTTTTGACGACCCACCCCGGGGCAACCACGATGTGGCTCTCTGGCGCGGGAATTTTGGTCCAGGAAGCGCGTCTTGGTTTTGATATTGACCAGGGAAATCTGCGCTATTTTCGCTTGGCGGCGACGCTACCCATGGCGCTCGCCACAGCTGGGTTGATTGGTCTCGTGGCCTATTTACTCAGTGGCTTGCTGGGCCGCTGGCCGGGGGCAACGGCGGGGTTGATGCTGGCGACCGACCCGTATTTGATGGGCATGAGCCAGATTGTGCATTTAGATGCGTTGCTCGCTTTACTGATGCTGGTGTCGGTCTGCGCTTTTTTGAGAAATAATTTTTGGCTCGCTGGTATAGCGACAGGCTTAGCGCTGGCGAATAAGTTTCTACCCGCGTTGTGGCTATTGGTTTTTTTTGCCGGATACATGCTTCTAGCACCTGGTGTTAGACACCACGTGCTCTACAGAATTCGGATACTTGGTTTGGTTGGCGGTGCGGCTGCACTCACTTTGTACGCCGCCTGGCCCGCACTGTGGGTGAAAGATGATTTCTTTCGATCCTTTGAGCGTGATGTGTCCTTGGTGGTAACGCAGGAGCATGTGGCCCTGGAGGTGACTGAAGATCCGATTGAACCAGCTAGCTTTTATGGCCGGACGTTGCTTGGGCGCGCCACGCCTTTTGTGCTGATCCTGGTGGCGGGAAGTATCGTCGCGGCCGGGCGAGCCTGGCGACAGCACCGGCGGGTACCCTTGGTGGCGTGGTTTGTTTTCTATGCGGCGGGATACCTTGCTCTGATTACGTTTGCTGCCAAGAAAGCCGACCGCTACGCGCTGCCGGCGCTGGTAATGCTGCCGGTTATCGCTGGAGCAGTGCTGGGCTTGGCTGCGCACGCGTGGCAGCGCCGCGCCGGCCGCTGGCCGATGGTATTCCTTGTTGTACTGCTTCTTAGTCAGGCGCTGCTGTGGTTGCCGCATGCCATTGCGTATACAAATCCACTGTGGCCCAACGTTCGGCCGCTGTCGCAGCAAGGGTGGGGAGAGGGGCTCGAGGCCGTGGCGCGGCAACTTACCGAACATCCCCTGGGCGATCGCCTTACTGTCGCCAGCTGGTACCCGGGTGTGTTTGGTACGTACTTTGATGGCAAAACGATGAGCTTAAGTTCGCGGCACGATGATCGGGTTGGCTACGTGGTGCTCTACCGCAACATGGCCGGGCGTGGTCCGGATGATGAAGCCAGCGGCATTTTCGCTGAGTTTGCGAATCAGGAGCCGGCCTCGGTATTTTCTCTTCATGGTGTGCCGTACGTCTGGGTCTATGAAACGCTCGGCCCACACTACTTTCGCCAGCACCCGGGCGAGATCACGGGCGGTATTGAAGTAGGCCAGACGGTGCCGGTTGATTTTGCTGACTGGACAGCAATTGATATTGCGATGGCGACGTTTAGCAGCCGGGCGAATACAGAGGATGTTATATTGCACGTGCGCGAGAATATGCAGGCGACGGAAGATCTTCGGACGGTGGTTGTTAATGCTCGTGATATTGATGATGGGGGATGGCAGCGGTTTGCGTTTGAGCCGATTCCGGGCTCTGCTGGTAAGACGTACTACGTTGCGCTGAGTAGCCCCACCTCGGTGCCCGGGAATGCGATCACCGTGCGCTATGCCGCCGAGGACATTCGGCCAGGGCATTTAGTCCTGCAGGAGGAGGCGCAGCGCGGCGACATGGCGTACCGACTACCCCACTAGAATGCTATGATCAAGGCGATGACATTTTTCTTGACGGTGATGGCGGGGTTGGCTGCGGTGGCAGTAGGCCAGGAAGTGCTTGCTCACGCCAGCTTTGACGAGGAAGAAGAGGCAGCGGCTCCTGGTAGCCCTGCCCCAGAGGCGACGGTGCTTAATCGCTCGGCACCACTTGTTGCGCCACCTGTCCCGGAACCGCGTGACGACCAGGATGGTTTACCAGCGAAAGAAGAGGCGCGACTGGGTACCAATCCGCACGCGGCCGATAGCGATGGTGATGGTTATGCGGATGATGTTGAAGTACGACGGGGGTATAACCCGTTGATCGCTTCGCCGCGGGACAAAATAGATTTTAGTCGGCTGCGGTTTGAGCACCTGGCGCCTAGTACCCAGCTTGCCGTGACCGATGTGCGCCTTGAGCTTAAGGTGGGCGAGGAGGCAGTGGTTGTCACGGGCGCTGGCCCGGCCGAAACGCTGGTAACGCTGCTCGTGTACTCTGAAGTTCCCCAGGTGGTGATTGAGTCGACTGATATCACCGGCCGTTTTCGCATGGTGCTTCCTGCAATGCCTGCGCTGGGCGAGCATCGCGTGGTGGCGGCAGTAACTGATGCCGCTGGGCAACCGACGATGGTAAGCCGGCCATTTTCTTTTACCCGCACGGCGGAGGCAATCGTGGTGCCGCCTATTACGACGTCGGCGGCCGTGGAGGAACAGTCGAGCAGTAGCGCTTCGCGGCCACGTGTGTGGCAATGGTTCTCTAGAGTGGCTGCGTTCGTTCGTGGGCTCATTCAGCGATTAGTATAACGATGTATGTGCGGTATTGTGGGGATCTGGCACCGGCAGGATCCTGGCACGGCTGATCAGGCACGTCTGACGGCAGCAGCGGAAACTTTGGCCCACCGGGGGCCGGATGACGCTGGGGTGTGGACGCAAGGACCGGTGGGGTTTGCGCACCGACGGCTTTCGATTCTCGATTTATCGCTGGCTGGGCGGCAACCCATGGCGACACCTGATGGGCGGTACCGGATCGTTTTTAACGGGGAAATATATAATTTTCGCGAGCTGCAGCAAAAATACTTGCACGGGGTGCGGCTCTCATCTTCTTCGGATACGGAAGTTTTGCTGCACGTGTTGGCGCAGCAAGGCAGCGCGGTTTTACCACACCTTCGAGGTATGTTTGCGTTCGCTTTTTGGGATGCGCAGGAAGAAGCGCTGCTGCTGGCTCGAGATCCGTTTGGCAAGAAGCCGCTCTACTGGGCGGCGGCGCACGGCGTGTTCTCTTTTGCGTCGGAAGTTAAGGCGCTGCTGCACGTGCAGCCGGCGCTGAAAGCAATCGATCGGCCGGCGCTCGCGAAATATTTTTTGTATGAGTATGTGCCCTCCCCGGCCAGCGGGTACCAGGATATTCGCCAGCTGTCGATGGGCCACCTCGCGCGAGTGCGCCGGGATTCGGTGGAGCTGAAAGCGTGGTGGCGGCCGTCGTATCGGCCAAAAACTGAGATCGTCGACGAGGAGCACACCCAGCGCGAGTTTGATCGGCACCTTAAGCATGCCGTTGAGCGCCGAATGATTGCTGATGTACCGGTGGGGTTGCTGCTTTCCGGCGGGCTTGATTCCACAACGATTGGTTGGTACATGCGACAGTGCACCACCTCGCCGCTGCACTCTTTCTCTGTTTCTTTTGGAGAAAAATCGTTTGACGAAAGCTCGTATGCGCGACTGGCAGCGCGCGCGCTGCAAACGGTGCACCATGAACTACGTTTTGATGTGGCGGCATTCCAGAAGGCGGTATCGGTAACGGCGGCGGGGATGGACATTCCTTTTGGCGATGCTTCGCTGCTGCCGACCTACGCCATTAGCAAACTGGCACGGCAAGAAATTACGGTGGCGCTCGATGGCGATGGCTCGGATGAATTGCTCGGTGGCTACGGCACGTTTCAGGCGGCCGCAGTTGCTGATCGGCTGCCGCGGTTGCCGCACGCGGTGGTGTCGGGACTCAGAGGTGCACTCAACCTACTGCCTACCAGCTACGGCAATTTTTCTTTTGACTTCAAGCTGAAGTCGTTTGTCGAGGGGTTAGCGTATGGGCGCGCAGCGCGGAATCAAATTTGGCTGGGTTCTTTTGGGCCACGCGACTTGCAGGAGTTGCTTGTGCCTGCCTGGCGATCTGAGTGTGCGCAGGTGCTCGAAGATGTGGCCGCGATCGTGGAAGCGACACGAGCACTGGCAACATTTGATGCAATTTCGTGGTTGACGGTCCACCACTACTTGCAGAATGATATTTTGGTCAAACTGGATCGGGCGACGATGCTCACGAGCTTGGAGGCACGCACGCCATTTTTGGATCTTGATTTCGCCGAATTTGTGATGCATTTACCTGTGCACCTGAAGCAGAACAAGTACATGCTGCGTCGCGTCATGCGGGGGCGCATCCCTGATGCAATTATTGATCGATCCAAGCGAGGGTTCGGTATCCCGCTGGGCTTTTGGCTGCGCGGGCCGCTATACGGCTGGGCCCGGGAAGTGCTGGCACCGCGTAAGCTGCGGCAGCAAGGGGTGCTGGCGCCACAGGTTGTGGAGCGGCTTTTGAGGGAGCATAAAAGTGGCAAAGCCGATTGGCGCAAAAAGTTATGGACGTTGCTGGCCTGGCAGCTGTGGTATGACCGTTGGATGGCGTAGAGTACTCATCCTGTCCGCGGTGTCGCTGGGGCTGCTTGCTAGTGCCTGGCTAGGACAGTGGGGTGTTGAAGAAGAACCGGTACTCTTTCCGGATGACCTTGGCGGTAGGCGCAGTGTGGTTTTGCAAGAGGGTGAAATCTTCCGGCGACAGCTACGAGTATCGGGGGCAAACATCACGGGCGTACGATTTTTTTCACCTCAGGAGAACAGTGCGGGAGACATTCGCGTCCGGCTTCGCAAGGGTGACGCCACGTTGGCCGAGACCAGTCGTTACTACAGTGTCTGGCGTGATACATCGCTGCAGCTGACGTTTGCACTACCGCGTGTGGTACCTGTGGCGGAAGATGAGGTTGTCGTTGAGGTTGAGCGTGTGCGTGGGGGAGATGTTGCGCTGTTGGCGGCTGAAGAAAGCGGGATGCTCAGTATGGCATGGCTGCACCCGACGCGTCTTGATTTTGGGGTACGCCAGGGCGTGCTGGCCGGCGCAATTTTTATGCTGGGCTTAGGATTGCTCCAGTTCGTGCCTGCCCGCCGGCAGTGGTTGACGGCGGGAATACTGCTGGTACTGACGATACCGCTAGGCCTGCTAGGCTTTCTGTGGCCGACGGGGCGCTTTGGTATTTCTGATTGGGATTTATATACGGCCGTGCATGAGGCGTATCGGCGAATTATTTTTGATCACCATGTTTTTCCTTTCTGGAACCCCTACACGTGCGGGGGGAGTGCGGGATTGGCTGATCCGGAGTTTCCACTGTTTTCTCCGCTGTACCTACTGGAAATAGTGTTGGGGGTTGCGGCAGGCTTGCGGGCGGCGGTTGTGACATCGCTCGTTGTCGGCGCACTGGGGATGCTGGCGCTCGGCAAGCGCCTCCGACTCTCGGTGGTGGCGGCATTGGCCGCTAGTGTGGTGACTACGCTCAGCTCGGGCCTGATTCTTAAATTTGTTGAAGGCCAGGTGGATTTCTTTGCCGCCATGTGGATTCCGTGGATCTTCTGGAGCTGGCATGCGGCCTACAGCCGTGAAGAACACAAAAAAGAAAGCACAAACTCTAAACAAAACATGTGGGCTTTGCTCTGTGGCATATTTTTGGCTTTGACGTTCTATCAGGGCGGTTTGCATATATTGTTTTATCTACTTCCGGTACTGCTCGCGGCGAGCGTGTTGGTGCGTGAGCGAAAGCGAGGCATGGGCGTTACTTTTCAAGCGGGCTTGTGGGCGATGGGGCTGAGCGCACTGAAGCTGGTGCCGGCGCTGTTGTGGATTCGCCAGTTTCCTGACCAGGTGTACGCGATGTCGCCCTACACCTGGCCGTATCTGCACGAAATTTTTCTTGGTCGCCATTTACACGGCGCGACTGTTATTCCGCTGCAGGGAGGGGGTTGGCATGAGTACGGCGCCTACGTGGGGCCAATCACCGTGGCCCTGGCGCTGTTGAGCCTGACCCAATGGCGCCGGCGCGTGGTGCAGGTTGCGTGGCTTGGTGTGGCAGCGACGGTGCTCATTGCTTCGGCGGGGCCGCTGGTGAAGCCGTGGTTGGATGACTTGCCGTTTCTGCCGCGGTCG
>DATDVI010000041.1:0-3701 GCA_035290125.1 Candidatus Anderseniibacteriota bacterium | reverse complement strand
GGCAGTGGCGGCTGGCACCAGGCGGGCCCGACTGAGGGCCGCGAGAGCTTGGGGCAAGGGCGCAGCGGTAACGGCGAGATCGACAACGACTTTGGGCGGAATATCGAATAAGGCGCGCGCCCGGCGGGTGGTGCTGACGATGTCCTGAAAATGTGCGAGCGCGTCTGTGGCGGCTTCAACTTTCCCTGCGGTTGGCCACGCAGCAGTCATGAGCAGATCAGAGCGCCCGCTCTTTTCCCAGAGGACTTCGGTAACGTGCGGCATGAACGGGTGCAGCAGCCTGAGCAACGCGGCAAAGACCTGGCGGGCAACCGTGGTTGAGCCCTCGACTTTTAGGATCTCGAGGTACCAATCGGCCACATCGCGCCAAACGAAATCATAGAGCACGTGCGCTGCTTCGCCGAAGCGATACTGCTCAAGTGATTGCGTTACTTGCTGTATAGTGGCGTGCAAGCGCTGCGTAATCCACTGATCAGCGATCGTCGGCGTATCACGCTTGGGGATACTTTCCAGCAGCCGGCCAATATTCCAGATTTTATTCACAAAGTTGCGGCCGGATTTTATTGCCTCCTCGTCGAACTTGATTGCCTGGCTGTCGTAGTGCAGCTGGTACATTAGCCCGAAGCGGATGGCATCGGCGCCATACGTCGTAATTAACCCCAGCGGATCGACGCCTGTGCCGAGGCTTTTGCTCATGCGGCGGCCATCTTTGGCGAGTACGGTGGGGTGAATAAAGACCTCGCGAAACGGAACATCGCCCATGAATTCCAGGCCGGAAAACACCATGCGGGCGACCCAGAGATATAAAATATCGCGCGCGGTGACGAGAACCGATGTGGGATAAAAAAGCTCAAGGTCACTGGGTTTGCCACGTGAGCGCGCAGCGCTTTTACGTGGCCAGCCGAGCGTCGCAAAGGGCCAGAGGGCTGTGGCAAACCAGGTATCGAGCACATCGGGATCTTGCTCCCAGCCTTCGCCTCCGCCAGCTGGTGGATCGACCGAAACCACGAAGTTGCCCTCTTCGTGCTCCGTGCCATGCGTGCCGGGTTTCCACCACACCGGCAGGCGGTGGCCCAGCCAAATTTGCCGATTGACGTTCCAGTCGTAGACATTTTCGAGCCAGTGCATAAAGTGTTTTTTCCAGCGGGTAGGCACGAACCGCACGCTCTCCTGCGCGGCGGCTTGCAGAGCTTTGTCTTTCAGCTGACTCATATCGACAAACCACTGGCGCATGACTTGCGGCTCAATGACACCTTTGCCCCGATTGTTGAGCGCAACACTGTGCTGATAGTTCTCGTCGACCGCGACGAGCAGGCCTTTCTTGGTCAACTGCTCAATGATCTTCGGGCGGGCTTCATTGATCGTGAGCCCGGCACATGCACCAGCAATTGGCAGGAGCTTCCCGTCGAAACCGATGATTTGCTGTTTATCTAAGTTGTGTCGCTCGGCGATGGCAAAGTCGGCAGCATCATGCCAGGGTGTAATCGTCATGGCCCCAGTGCCAAAGGCGGGATCAATTGATTCATCTTTGATGACCGTAGCCGTGACCGGGCCGTTGATCCACTCGGCTTCAAAAGTCTCGCCGTGCTGATACTGCTGGTAGCGTGCGTCTGCCGGATGCATGACTACGTACTTATCGCCGAACTTTGTCTCGGGCCGCGCGGTGCCAATCTGAAATGGACCGTACTGCAAGGTATAGAACGGCGCTTTTTCGGTGTGCCAATCAATCTCTAAGTCGGAGACGGTTGTTTGCGAGGCGGGATCCCAGTTGACGATCCGCTCGCCGCGGTAGAGGTAGCCCCGCTTGTAGAATTCGACAAAGGCCTGGTTTACCGCCTGGATGTAGGCTTCATCGAGCGTGTACCGCAGCCGGCTCCAATCACAGGAGACGCCGAGGCGCTTCATTTGCTGAATAATTTCCTGGCCGGTTTTGGCATACCACGCATCTGCCCGCCGTAAAAATTCTTCGCGGCCGATTTGCTGCCGCGTTTTTCCCTCAGCGGCAAGTTGTTCTTCCAGAACTCGATTCGTCGCAATGGCGGCGCTGTCGGTACCTGGTAGCCACAGGGTTGGCTGCCCGAGCATGCGATGATAGCGAATCAGAACATCCATGATGGTATCTTGTAAAGCGTGGCCGATATGGAGCGTGCCGGTAATATTGGGCGGCGGCAGCATAATAACGTATGGCTTCGTATCTGCGTGGCGGGGCGTGAACGCACCGCTCTCCTCCCACTTCTTATAGATGGCGGGCTCAAATTGGGCTGGATCGTATTGCTTGTCTAACGGCATACATCAACGAAACCTAATATACCAGGCAAAGTCAATATGGCGGAAATCAGAGAGCACGTTAGACTTAGCACTATCATGTCGTATGCATTGACGCTGGGCAGTGTTCATGTTCTGGCTGGTGGACCGGTAGTCGTCAATCATACGTGCAATTGCGAGGAGGCGCGCCGCGGCTGTTTGCCTGCGTTTGTGTTTAGTGTGCCCGGGCAGGTGCGTTTTCGCTCAGCGTTACACCATTTATCTTCGTGCCGGCGGCGCGCCTGCCTGCAGCTGCGGGCTCGGGTGATTGACAGCATGGCTGAGAAACTGGATTGGCTCTTAACTGAAGAAAGTCTGCTCGGCTGCGTGCATATTCAGCCGGCGCTGTATGGGCGCGAGCGGATCGTTATGCAACGGAGCGACTTTCCCTCCGTGGGCCGCCATTTAGCGAGGTGCCCTAAAGAAAGCTGTGCACAGCTGCGGCGAGCACTGCTCTTAACCGTTCGCGACAGCATTCGCGGAGAAATTTTCGAGTGAGGTGCGCGCGGTGGCGTCGAGGGCTTCCCATGACGTGGTGCGGCTTTGGGCATAGGCAAGCAGCCCAGCTAAACCAATCATCACCGCATTGTCGCCGCATAATTCCAACGGCGCAATTTTGAGCGGCAGATTGAGGACACTGGCCGCTTTTTGAAGTTGCTGACGCAGTAGCTGATTGGCCGCGACGCCCCCGGCCAGGAGGAGCTGCGCGGGCTGGGTTTGCTGAGCAGCGGCAATTGTTTTGGCGACGAGTGAGTCAACGGCGGCGGCTTGGAAACTGGCCGCGACGTTGGCGATTTCCTCCGTATTTAGAACCCCCCCTAACCCCCCTCCGCCAGCTGGCGGAGCAAGGGGGGCATTTATGCCTGCTGGTTGCTTTCCTGCTTTTTGATCCTTTAGTTCCCTCACCTTATACAGCACTTCAGTCTTGAGACCGGAGAAGCTGAAATCAAGATCGCCGGAGCGCAGCATGGGGCGAGTGAAGTTGAACGCCTGCGGGTTACCCTCTTTCGCAATGTTGCTAATTGCTGGGCCGCCGGGGTAGCCGAGGCCAAGTAGGCGTGCGACTTTGTCGAACGCTTCGCCGGCGGCGTCATCGCGCGTTGAGCCCAAGATTGTATAGTCGAGATGATTTCTAACGAGAATGAGCTGGGTATGGCCGCCGGAAACGATGAGAGCTAGTGCGGGCCAGTTTGTAGTGAGTAGTGAGTAGTGAGTAGGCGATGTTTGCGTTAGCAGTGCCGAATAAACATGACCCTCGAGGTGATGCACAGGGACAATGGGTTTTTGCCAGGCATAGCTGAGTGTCTGCGCGGCGCTGACGCCAATGGCCAAGGCTGGTGCCAAGCCAGGGCCGACGGTGACGGCAATCCCCCCCAACCCCCCTCCGCCAGCTGGCG
>DATDVI010000040.1:0-4598 GCA_035290125.1 Candidatus Anderseniibacteriota bacterium | reverse complement strand
GCCCCACGTTGGCCAGGCGCTGGTTGCGGCTCGTCACGGGGTTAAACGCGTCGTAGTACAACTCCAGCAGCTCCTGCGTATTCAGCGGCACCAGGCGCAGCCCAATGTTGCGCAAGCCCACGGCCACTTGCTCCACGCGCTGCAGCAGCTGCGTGCGGTAGTGAGCAAATTCTACATCGGTGAAGCCGCCGCCCCGCTTCGCCGCTCCGGCGAAACCTTTCGTAATGCGAGTAAACCAGCTCTCCTTACTGCTCTGCTGCACGGAGTATGACACAGTAACTAAAAATGATTTGGTCATGATATCATTGCCCTTGACCAATTCCGCCACAAAGTTCGAATATTCGCCCATTTGCAGGCGCAGCAGTTCATTGCTTTGCGCCGCTTGCCGCTCCCGCAATTCTTCCAGGTATGGCGTAATGTCCAGTTTGCGCGACATCACCGTAATTTGCACCGGAAAATCGAGGGCATTAAGAAAATCCTGGTAGGCGTACACAATCGCGTTCTGCTCCTCCTCGCTCTTGAGGGCAAAGTTAAGTGAGCTCGTCAGCAGCGTTGCCCGCAGCGTGCCATCGGTCAGCACCGCAATCCCATCGCGCACTTCGCGCAGCAGCACCAGCTCCTGGCTGGCTTTGCCTTTGGGCGGGGTGTCGCGCATGCCGGAATGTGTCAAGCGAGGCATGCTCTACAGTGTACTATGTCCCCACTGCATCCTCCAGCATCGGGTCTGGCGCATCGTCCACGCTCACGTTGCCATGCGTGTTCAATTGCTCCGCAATAACGTCGAGCGAGGGAGCTGCTAATGCGCCATTCTCCTGCCACTCAGCAAACTCCTCGCCTCGAACCAACAGTGGGAATTCTTGCCCGCCACCGCGCTGCCATAAGTAAATATGAGGGCTGGTGTAGTAAATCACGGCATACCACACCACGCGCACCAGGCTCTGCCCGTGAATTTTCACGTGGGCAAACAAGGCGGCAAAGCCCAGCACCGGCAGCGCCACAGTTATAAACGCGCTGAGATCTAGCAGCACGTACAGCGGAAACAGCAACATGCCGGCCACGGCGTAGTAGCCGAACATCTTCAGCGTCAACGGGCCGATGATACGGTCTTCAATATCGACGAATTGTGGTACCTGAAAACGCATTAGCTTAGTAATTCGTAAGTAGTAAGTAGTAAGTGGTAATCATTATCCGTGCTGGCGTTCGATTGATCGTATCATGCCGTTGATTAAACGAGCGATACCGTGGGCCTCTTCACCGAGAGATTTACACTGATCGAGCGTGATGAATTCTAAATCTTTTGCCAATAATAAAAAGTTCTGAACTTCGGCCACCGATCCACGAGCCTGGTGGTAAAATCGAGCTTTATCCTTGTAGTGATATCGCGCAAAGCCCTCCGCGATATTAGCCGTGATGGAGCTAGCGGCGCGGCGCAGTTGGCTAACCATTCCGTAGCGTTCATCGTGAGGAAAGCCACGGGTGATTTCATAAACTTGCAAGACCAATGCATGAGCCTTACGCCACGCGTCAAGATGATAAAATCTTGTGATCTTTGCTGCCGCCAGCTGATGTGTAGTTGCGGTAGTATCGGCCATTACTACTTACCACTTACCGATTACGACTTACCGCAGGAGGTAACGGCGGCGCGGGAGGAGCCGGTGACTTCTTTTTCAAATCAAGTACATTCTTCGGCGCAGCTGGAGCTCGACCGCTCATCCTGGCAGCACTAGGTGCCGGCGGCGCGGGTTGCTTTGCTTCCAGTCCGCCTGGCCCTTTTTGCTGTCCAGAGTTCTCTAACTCTCCTTTCACTGGCGCCAATAAATCTCGCTCAATCTCACTCGCCATCTTCTCCGCTCGATCCAGCGGCAACGGCACACTGGCCGCCAGGGCCCGTGACAATCCGCTCAGCTGAACTTCGCCCACCACCACGCGCAAAATCGTCAAAGCAATGTACGCTGATTTTTCCTCCGTCAGGTTGTAACTCTTCGCCAACCCTCTGGTAAACGCGCCGGTGGAAGAGGAAAAAATCACATTACGTATTGTTTGGGGAAGCTGGACAATAGGCAGAAAGTAAGGCCTGCGCTCCTCTACGGATAACAGTCTCAGGGAACCGATGGGCACACTAGTATAAACAACGCCCATAGATTATTTCTTCCCCTCCTCGGCCTTACTCGCCTTATCCGCCGTTTCTTGAATATCTTCGAGGATCTTAGACTGATCACTTGCATTGAGCGCGCCAACATGCGGATTTACTGTCACATCCGCCTGGATCTGCAATTGCTGCTCGTCGCTCAACTCAGCCATCAGATCCTTATTTCTAGCTAGGCGCCGCACCTGGTTCACGCTGCCGCCCCGGAATACATCGCGAATGTTCTGAAATCCACCTGGCGCTTGTAGCAATGATCTGGCAACGGCCCCACTGCCTAAGCGCGCACCGGACAGCGCCGGATCATTAAGGTGACCGGCAACGCCGCCCGGCCGACGAGCCACTGCCGTGGCTTCGCGAGCCATTTGTTTATCGGATCGAGAGAGAAAAGTCCGCTCCGCTCGGCGCTGCCCTGCCAGCTTGGGATCTGTAGTGGAAAAGCCCAATCGAGATAACACATTCTTTCTCAGTTGTCCGCCATAGCCTCGAGCATAATCCCGGCCATACCGTCCGAGTGCCCGCGTTCCCGTAACCGTGGCCGCCCCGCCAATGCCGCCTCGAATGGCTCGCCGCCCACTGCGGGTGGCCAGGCTCATCGCCGCCGCCGAGCCAGCCACCCCGGCAAACGTACCTGCCTTGGCTGCAGCATAAAAAGCTGCGCCAATTAAGATAGGCTTCGTGATGAGCGACCACAGGTTATCAGTAGCATTTTGTAAAAAGGACACACCGCCCAGTTTCACCACCCCCAGCAGCAAGAACAAAACGACCGGTGCAAAAAACACGTAATGCAAAAACATCGACCACCACTTCTTAGCCAAGTTACCGGTGTTGGGGAAAGCGATAAACAGATACGCCAGCGGCGAGATAATCACCAAGAGCAACAGCGCCAACCAACGAATAATCAGTTGAAACGCAAGCACTAATGACCCGAGCACAGCGATCCACAAAACAATCATCCCCACGCCGTAGCCAACCGTTTGATGTAGATAGATGCCATTTGTTTCAGCTGCCTCAGCAATAAGTTCGGGTAAGGCTTTCCGAACCAGTCCTTTAGGAGTAACCTCATTTTGATAAAAAACGGAGTCGATTAAATTCGCACTTAAGTAATCACCGAGATTTTCAACATTCGCTCCCAAAATTACTACCTCCAGGGCAGCCATGAGGAGGCGAGAAAAGTCGATAATGACCCCCGCGATAACTAAGCTAAAGTTTACCAGCAGCGCTGCCACCAGGAGACGCGGCAGCATCCGCCGCGCTCCGCCCGATTCTACGCGCAGCGTCGTCAGCAACGCAATCAGCATCAGCGCCAGTAAAAAGCCCGCATTGGCAAGCGTCAGGACTGTGGGCCATAAGGCCGCCACTACCGGGCTACCCACAAATTGACCAATCGTCAGCAGCGGCACAACCATGCCCTTGATAATGGTGGTGAGCAGCCAGCCCGCGATGCTGCCTAAAATTTGGAAGAGCGTTGAAAGAGCCGTATCGGCCGCTGTCCCCACGCCGGCCAGAATTCGCCCTGGCAAGGCCTTGATCGAGGCCCAAATACCCTCCTGTACATAGACCCCATGAACCTTTTCCTTAGTTAATCCGGCAGCCTTAATTCGTGCTTCAAGCTCGCGCGCTACTTTAACCTGCTGCTCAGCTTGTTCTTTAGTAACACCCGGGTAAGCCTCCTGGATAATTTGAACCAAGTAGGCGTCCTGGTTAGCGCCCTCTGGTGGGAGAGGTATTTTGAGGAGCAATGGTACCAAGGCAAGCTCTTCCGGGGTGAACTTGAAACTAGTAGGAGGATCCTGCGCCTGCGCCTCTTTTGCTGAGAATATACCTGCCACTTGCCCAGCCGGGACAACTGAGATTCGACTCAGCATTTCCGGCGGGCAAAACGCCACCCGCTCGCCGGTAGCGTCACTGCCAATAACCGAGCGCCACGTTAGATCCAACGCCGCACGTGAATCACGCACCGATCGAAGTTCACAATGCAGCTTTTCAAGCTCCTTTTCTGTCTGTCGAACTGGTAATGGCGGCAACTCAATAGTTGCAGCCAAAGCTGCTACAGGAAAACTAAGAGCGAGAGCCAATGCTACGACAAGAAAACTCCGCGTCATCATGAATTTTGCGGCGGCCGAGCTTGACCAGAAAAACCAGTGGGAGGCAAAGAAGCCGCCTCGCGGAGCTTCGGGTCATTAACAATATGGCTGAACAGGCGCCCATAAAAGCCCTGCGTATGGTTTGGCCCGGGGTTGCCGCTTACTTTAGCGGGCGTCAAGCCCTCATCCTGAATACCAGCCACCGTCCCATTTGCTGCTGTCGTGGCGCCAGCCACCTCACCACCCGACTCAGTTAGGTCGCCCGTACCTTCACCCGTCAGCTCAGCCGGACTGCCAAAGCTTTGGGCCATATCCACGGTGTGGGCAAAGCCGACCGCGTGTGCCAGCTCCTCACGCCGTGTCGCCGG
>DATDVI010000039.1:0-5799 GCA_035290125.1 Candidatus Anderseniibacteriota bacterium | reverse complement strand
GCGAATGGTTGCATCGGCGCCCAGGCCGACTCCATTATCGAGGCGGCGCCAGAGGACGCCAGCAACCTGGGCCATGTCTTCATCGCTGATCACTTCCCGCTCGATGATGCTGGCCATGATGAGGATTTGATCCAGTGTGCGCCCCGTGGGCACGGCTGGTGCGGCGAGGCCGGGGACAACAACGCGCCGTTCGAATGTAGCCAGCATCCGCCGAATGATGTCTCGGGGAGTATCGTCGGTTAGGAACCGATACGTGTCGGGAAATAAATACCCCTCGAGATCGCGGCCGGGCGGGATGTCGCGCAGAAACGGAAATTCCTCGACGTAGAGGCTGGGTGTGGCAGCGTGAATGAAGTCGTCTTCGTTGCTGAGTCCCCGTGCCGCCGTGCGGGCGGCTATTTGTTGTATCGTAAACCCTTCGGGATACGTGACGGTGAGTTCGGCACTATTCGTCGTGCCACTGGCGAGGCGGCGGACGACGTCGGCAACTGTCTCATTCACCGTTACTTCATACGTACCCGCCTTGATGCGACCCGCTGCCTCTTGGCGCCAGGCGTGGTAGCGCCACGGCAAGGTGCGCGGGGTAAAATCTTGCTCGACCATTTGTTCCCAAATGGCGCCGGCGGCAGCACCCTCCTCAATCGTTACCGAACCGCTCTTCTGAATGGTGCTGGGGCCCATAATCAAGCGGATACTTCCCAGGATTACCCCGACAACGAGCCCCGTTAGAGCCAGCAAAAAGATTATAAACCGTACGGGTCGTTCAATCCGGATCATAAGAGGTCGTGTTTTTTGTCTTCCTCCAGGCGCCCAATGATGTCTTTAATGTTCGCCGCTTCATCAGGGTTTGTGACTAAGATGGCGTCAGGCGTTACCACGACAATCAGATCTTTTACCCCCAGCAAGGTGACGGCCTGGTTTGTGCTGTTGTAGACGTAGCAATTCGAGGTGCCGACATGCAGGTGGTAGCTGCCGGGCGCGTGGTCGCCCTGGGCGCCAAATATTTCTCGCACGGTTGACCAATAGCCAACGTCGCTCCAGCCCCAGTCGCCGGTAACGGCGATAATTTCTTGCGACCGCTCCAGCAGCGCGTGATCAATCGATATTTTGAGCAGGCTCTGGTAGATACTGTCTGCCTCAGGGAGGTTGTTCTCGCGCCGGGCGTGCTCGTAGCGATCAATGCCCGCCATGAGTTCAGGGGCAACGCGGCGTAGCTGCTCGAGCAAATTTGCCGCCGTGGTGCTGATATACGCCATATTCCAGTAGAAGTTTCCGGCCGCGAGGTAGCGTTCGGCCGTGGCGCGATCGGGCTTTTCCTTGAATGCTTTTACGCGGAAAACACGATCGCTGCCGGCGACGGCCTCCCCGACCTCGAGGTAACCTAAGGCTACTTCAGGAAAGACCGGTTGATGCCCCATGATAACGAGGGCCTGGGGATGCGCGGCGATGAGCGCTGGTATTTTTTTGAGGTCGGCTACAAACTGGGCTTCATTGGAAAACACATGGTCCGACCACATAAAAATGGTTGGTTCGTTTTCCCGCCCGCGCAGTCGTAACTCCACGGCAGCGGCGGCAAAGGCCGGTGCCGTATCGCGCTTCTCGGGCTCGAGAAAAATATTACTGTCTGACACTGCCGGCAGTAACTCGCCAATGCGTTCGGCATAGTTTTTATTCGTGGCAATGAAAATATCGGTGGGCTCGGCGAGCTGCCGGGCCCGGTCGTAGGTGTGCTCAATGAGCGTTTTCCCCGAACCTAGATTTAAAAACTGCTTCGGCTGGTGCCGGCGCGAGAGCGGCCAGAGGCGCGTGCCTCCCCCGCCGGCCATGATGACGATATTCATACGCGAAGAATATGATAAATGCGATATAATATCCATACTATGGGTGTTGCCGCGCAGTATATCCACGGAGCGAGGGTGTGTATTATCCCGCGGCCGGAGAATAACTGGCGACCGCTGGCGTTGCGGCATCGGCCGCTTGCGCTTGTTTCAACGTTACTCCTGATCGCCAAAACACTGGCGCTGGGGCTGGTCTCGCTCATGCCGGTACCGGCTGAATTATCGACTATTACCACCGCGCGCATTGTGCAGCTGACGAATGCGGAGCGCGCGGAGGCTGGGTTGCCGGCACTCACGCTTAACGCGGCGCTGAGCGCAGCGGCGGCGGCCAAAGCCAAAGACATGCTCGAGCACGATTACTTTGCCCATATTTCTCCCGCTGGCGTGACGCCGTGGTTCTGGATTCACAACGCACAATATTCGTATCAGCTAGCGGGCGAAAACCTGGCCATTGATTTTCATGAAGCAGAGGACGTCGTGGCAGCGTGGATGGCGAGCCCGAGCCATAAGGAAAATCTTTTACATGCCGGCTACTTAGAAACAGGTGTCGGAGTGCTGACGGGCGAATTTGAGGGAAGCACGTCCACGGTGGTGGTGCACCTGTTTGGCAAGCCCGAGACGGCGCTCGCCGCCAGTGCACCCGCCGTAGTGCCCGCGGCCGAGCCGGAGGCAGCGGCACCGCCGGCGCCAGCGCCAGCAGTTTTGGCCGTGGCTGATACGACTGCGCCCGCTGTGCCGAGTCTGAGTGGCGAGGCGCAGATTGGCGCCGAGATGCTGCTTCGCCTGGCCGGAGAAGCCAGCTCGCGAGTGACGGTGCTTGTTAATAACCAGGTGCGCAGTACCTTTGTCGTGCCAGAGAGCGGTACGCACGATGTAACGATACCGTTACCTGATATTCCTGATGGCGACGTGGTCCTACGCGCCTACGCGCAGGATGCGGCGGGCAACCGAAGTGAGCTCTCTGACCCCTACATTGCTCACAAGGACACCCAGGGCCCACAGGTTGGCCTGGAGGCAGTGATGTTTATTGTCTCACCGGCCACGGATCGTCCCGAGGCGCTGGCGCGCATTGCTGATCCCGCGATCGCTACGCTCGATGCGGCCTTGCTATCGCTGACGACTCCAGGTGCGCGGCTCACTGCACGCGATGAGTGGGGCAATGCCAATACACTTGAGATAGCATCCCTCCTGCCGTCTTTTTCAGCCGAAGCCGACACCTCTTACCTTACTTCCCCGGCCCGTTTCTCGGCTGGCGTGCGCCGCATAACGCTGGTGACGGCGCTACTGGTCGCCATGCTGCTCAGCGCAGCAGTCGTCATTCGCATTCGCGTGCAGCACCCCGGCATGATCATGCATGCGATTTTTGTTTTGGCACTGTCTACAGCGCTGCTGACGCTGTAGACAGCTTCTGTTGAGGAATTGAGCGTTACAATGGTACAATCTGCCTGATGTGGATAAGGTGTAGTTATTCGCGTGAAGGAGGTGTTATGTATGGAAGGTGAAGTTTTGATCGTTGCCAGCAAAGTTCGCAGTTACTTAAAGAGTAAGGGAGTTAAAATGTCAGGCGAATTGGTGGCGGCACTCAACGGCAAGGTGAAGTGGATGCTGGACGAGGCAGCCAAGCGGGCTCAAGGCAATAAACGAGCAACCGTGAAGCCCCAGGATGTCTAATTGACAAAAAATCCTTTTAGGTGTATAACAAAGCAGGCTTAATTAGCCTGCTTTGCATTTATGCCCCGTTTCAAGGAAAATTGGCCGATGATTAAGGTATTCGCCGCAAGCTTTATTGCTGGAGTTTTGCTCTTGGGGGGCCTGGTGGCCCTGGGAGCTCTTTTTTGGCCAGCTTTATTGGGGCCGCTTAGCGAGATTGCTGCCCCCCAGCCCCAGTTGCCCCTGGCGGCCGATCGCACCGAGGCATACTTCGATATCGACCGCGAGCGGGTGCGAGCTAAACAACTGTACCCAGCGCTGACTGAGGTTGGGTCAACTGTCTCCGGGGACTGGATCCGGATTCCGGCGATTGGCGTTGAGGTGCCGCTGGTTCTGAGCTCGACGATGCAGGACGCCGACGTTATTGCCACCCTCGCCAGTGGTGCGGCGCTCTACCCGAATGGCGTGCACCCGGGGGGCTTGGGTAAAACGTTCATTTCGGCCCACAGCACGGGCGAGCCCTGGAAAGGGCGTTATCGTTTTGCGTTTTTGCGCATTAATGAGCTGGCCGCGGGTAACCTTATTCATATTGATTTTAAAGGTACGCGCTACACCTACCGGATTGCTGATATCGAAACGATTACGCCCCAGCCGGATTCGGTGCTCATCTCTGACCGACCCGTGCCGACGATTACCCTCATGGCTTGCTGGCCGCTATGGTCAACTAAGCAGCGCATGTTGGTGCACGGCGAGCTGGCCAACGTGACCAAGCTCACCGCGAGCCCTTCATAACACGGCGGGGTTAACTTTAATTATTTTATCATCCCCCGCGTGCACCCGCCCGCGGCCGTCGGTATTGCTGGTGCTCAGGTACAACCAGCCGTCGGGTCCCAGGGTGACAGCGCGCAGGCGCCCAAATTCCCTCGGAAAATGCCGGACAATGCCGCTGATCGCATCGCCGCTCAGGCGCGCTTCGTATAATGCTTCCCCGCGCAGGCCGGTGAAGAATAAACGATCACCCACTACTGCTGCCCCCGCTGGCGCCCAGGTTTCGGCGGCCCCGGAATGGGCGCGCGGTGGTATGAGCCCGGCGGCTTTTTCGTCACCCTGGATCCGTGGCCAGCCATAGTTACTGCCTGGTGTAATCAGGTTTACTTCGTCAAAACCCGATGCTGCACCGGAGCGGCCGTGCTCGGTGGCCCACAGGCGCCCCGCTGCATCCCAGGCGAGGCCTTGTGGGTTGCGGTGTCCGTAAGAATACACAGCGTTGTTAAAGGGATTATCTGTCGGGATACTGCCATCATCATTTAGACGCAGGATTTTTCCGGCCAGCGACTGTGTGTCCTGGGCGCTGTCCTCATCGCTGGCATCCCCCGTTGTTATGTAGAGATGATAAGGTGGGCCACCCGCCTCGGCGGGTAAAAACGCCATGCGCCCACCATCGTGCACCGCAGCGCCGGGGATACCGGCAATGATGGTTGTTCTATCGCGCAGCTCTTCACCGACCAGGCGATAGCGTTCAACGCGGTTGCGCAGGCCGCTGCCCTCTTTGGTGGTGAGGTACAAATACAGCAGCTGATTGCTGGCAAAGTTGGGGTGCAGGGCGAGGCCCAGCAATCCCCCCTCACCGACGTGCTGCACGCCGGTGATAGGAATCACCGTTTTGTTCGCGCTAATCTTGAGCAGGCGCCCGGGCCGTTCGGTGACAAGGAGCGCGCCATCGGGCAGAAACGCAATTTCCCAGGGGATCGCTAGATCCTGGGCAATAACTTTCGTTGCCTCTGGCTTCCGAGCCGGCACGGTCATGCTCACTTCTAGCGATGATCCAGTCGGAGCGAATGCCTGAGGAATTATTTTGTTGCGCTGCCAATAGGTACCAGCGGCCAGTAGCACGAGCGTAACGAGGATTGTTCCAGCAATGGCGAGTAGCCGTGGCACCCCCTTACTATGCCTGAAAAAGAAAAGTACGCGAGGCTCTCGCGTACTTTGAGGGCGGCATCAGCCGAGCTCCCGTCCGCAAAATTCCAGGAACGCACGGTGGTTGGTGCCAATCAAGACGCCGTCATATCAATGCCGATTTTGAGGCGCGTATTTATCATGGAGCCAGCCTGTCACGGCTGGATTGCCAGGCTGCTGTGAGGCTGGCTAAGCCCGCTTCCCCGCTGGCGCTGGGGGCTGGGTTGCCGCGGATGGCTTCGGCGACATCCGCCCACAGTGCGCGGATGCTCTCGGCATAGAGCGTTTGCTTATCCTGCGTAAGTGTTTGCTCAGCAGTGATTAATTCCGAGCTGTCGGCGGTAACTTTCCAGCC
>DATDVI010000038.1:0-5763 GCA_035290125.1 Candidatus Anderseniibacteriota bacterium | reverse complement strand
GCCAGCGCCGCTGCCGGCGCCATCGGTTGCGCCGGTGCTCCTGACTCAGAGCGCTTCGCTGAGCGAGGGGGGCCCAACGGTGGACGACGTGTCGCTGATTGCTTTTGGTGAGCAGGAGTTTAGCGGCCGTGATTTTCAGGTCGGCCAGGTGTTGGCTGAAAACGAGGCATATACCCGCTACTACATTACGTACAGAAGCGGTGAGCTGACCATTTCGGGGATTATGAATGTGCCAAAAGGGGAAGGTCCTTTCCCGCTCCTGCTACTCAACCATGGCCACATTGATACCAGCGTGTACACCAATGGGCGGGGGTTGAAGCGTGAGCAAGATTACCTGGCTCAGCAGGGATACGTGGTGATTCACTCCGATTATCGTAATCATGCAAATTCAGATGATGACCCAGGTGCGGATCATCGCTTCCGCCTGGGCTACGCTGAGGATGTGATTAACGCGATTCTGGCTGTCCGGGCAGCCAACTTATCGTACGTGGATACGGAGCGAGTGGGCATGCTGGGCCATTCGATGGGTGGCGGAGTAGCCTGGCGTATTGCGGTTACCCAACCCGATTTGGTTGATGCTTACGTCCAGTTTGCGCCGGTGAGTGCCGATGAGCGGGATAATTTTGAGAAATGGACGCGGCGCCGCTCTGAGACGGCTGCACAGATTGTGGCGGCGCACGGGACGCCGAGCGAGAACCCAACTTTTTGGGACAATATTTCCCCTATCAGCTTTTTTGAGCAGGTGGCGATGCCGGTCATGATCCACCATGGCTCGGCTGATGAGTCTGTGCCGCTGGCGTGGTCAGAACGGGCGGCTGAAGTGCTGCAAGCGGCGGGTAAGGATGTGATTTTGCATGTGTATCCGGGAGAGCCGCATGAGTTTGCGGTGGCTTGGCCGACGGTGATGCAGCGGACGGCGGCCTTTTTTGACCAGCACCTCGGCCGCTAGCACTCATTTGGCAGGCGAGAGGGGGTATGCCATGCTTGAGGCATGCCCTCTCACGCCTTTGAGGCATCGCTGAAGCGGCTAGGACTTTCCGATAAGGAGGCGGCGGTGTACGTGGCCTTGCTGAGTCTTGGTCCCAGCTCAGTGCTGCTTATTTCTCGGAAAGCAGGCGTGGCCCGCGCGACCACGTATTTAATGTTGGAAAATTTAATTCGCGTAGGGCTGGTGAGTACGTATGAAAAGAATCACTCGCTGCATTACGTTGCCGAGCAGCCGGAACAGCTTCGCTTTCTCGTTGCGCGCCGCCGCAAGGAGCTCGATAAAGAAGAAGCGCTTTTGAACGATGTTATTCCTAAACTCCAGGCGTTTACCTGGCAGGAAGATCAGCGCCCGGTAGTTCGTTACTATCAGGGTAAGGATGGTTTGCAGACACTGCGGTCTGAAATGGTCCGCATCAGCCAGCCGGGCGATACGTGGTATAACTTTACGCCAATGGATCATTTGTACCGTGTATTCGGGGAGAGCGAATTTACGTATGATCGACCTCGTCTAGCACGCGGTATCAAATCAAAAACAATTTTTACAACCAAGTCACCGGAGCTCAAAGAAAAACTGTTGGCGCTGCCGGATGCGCGTCGTATTCAGCAGCGATTCATTAGCCCAAAAAAGTTTACCAGTGGCACCGGGGTGACAATTTTTGGTGAGCGGGTGGCTATGGGCACAATGGAGGATCAACTAGGGGGTTTAATTATTGAAAGCGCATCGGTGGCGCAAGCGATGCGGGAATTATTTGACATAGCTTGGAAAGCGCTGGAGGTATAACGGATTGCACTTGGTAGTCCCAATGTTATTATTTAAGAGGTGTTGGTACAGTGGCACGCTCTTTAAAATTGTCTTGAGGAGCTTAGACCTGAGATGGTTTTCTGAGGCACCCCTACTCGGCATGTGGCGGAAAACTCCAGAAACAACATCCTGGGGAACCACTTTGCATCTCATCGAGCGCTTGCGCACGGTGGTAGATCGACAGCCCTTTGTAATATGAGGTTTCTGTCATGAGTCGCTAACGTACCATAATGCGATGTTGTTCTTCAAGCATGATGCTTCACGTCCTCTAGGTTTTTAGGACGCAGCCCTACAATGGCCCGTTTGCCACTTCTTTTTCTGGTTCCACTGGCACTCGGGCCTTTTTTCGTCTGTGGAAAAGTCCCTTTTTTACTTCATTTTCAGCTCGTGGGGCAGCTGGCGGTATTGAATTCATGCACGCTGATGCGGTGGGGGCGATTGTGGTAGCCCAGCGTTTTTTTATCAAACAGAAAGTTAAAGCGATTCTCGTAGGCAGGATCGGCGAGCGCTGTGAAGCGTGACAGATCATCGTTGTCGACCACGTAGCGAATGTGGTTTTGGCAGAGCCAGGTAATTTGCTCAGCGGGTGCGATGTCTTGCTGGAATAGCGCAAAACGCAGTTGCTGATACGAATGCAAGCTAAAGATGCCGTCGCCCTGCTGATAATCGACCTCAGCGGCAACGTTGCCGAGGGGGTACTGCTCGAGCTGCTCGGCAGCTTCAGTGGCAACATAGTACGGCGCGGCTGGGTAGTTGAGCGCGTCGATGCCGTTATCTAAGCCGGTGAGGGTGTTCACGCCAACCCAGGTGAGGAGGACGACAAGGGGAGCGATCTTGAGCGTTGTCGGGCGGCCGATCAGCGAAACCAATAGGGCGGCCGAGCCGAGTGCAACCAGAGGGTAGGCTTGCTGGAACAAGCGTGGAATGGGGTTAAACCAGGCGGCAATGGCAACTTGTGTGGCCAGGATGCTGAGTACCAGCCCGGCTCGCCAGCGACCGACGTGCAGCAGCTCGAGAAAGCCGATGCCTGCGGCGGCGAGTAGAAAAAGATTGAGCTCGAGGCTCCAACTGTGGCCATCTAACAAGAGCGCGGAAAAAAGACCCCAGGCGAGTGCGCCTGCGGTGGCCAGAGAGAAGAGGTTGGTGAAGAAGCGAGGCTGTTCTGGAAAGCGTTGCCGCAAGCCAAAGGCGGTGGCGAGGGCGAGCGTACAGCCGGCGAGCAGTGGATACGCCGATCGTGGCACGCCGTTGACCGAGGTTGGCAGCCAGGCCTGGAATAATTTATCGCGGGCCCGGTCGATGTTATAGCGCAGATCGCCGATCGTTTTCGCGGTGGGAGTATCGGTTTGGTGGAGGTAGGGCGAGTCAAAGGGGTTGCCGTACTGGCGGTAGTTTTCGTAGAAATAGGGGGAGAGAATGAGCAGGAGGGGTATAGTCGCAGCGGCGAGGTGGAGTGCCATCTGCCGAGGCGCCAGATGGCGTCGCACAAGCAGTACGAGAAAACCGAGGCCGAGCAGCGCGATAGCCGGATGCGCTTCTTGCCGGGTCATGCCCATGAGGCCGAGCAGAATACTCCAGAGGATGATCTGACGAGGTGTGCGGACACGAAAGAGCAGGGCGGTAGCCAGCAGCAAGAGAAACGTGAAGACGGCATGCGGGCGGGGGCGCACACTTGTGAGCAGATAGTCGCTACTCAGGTACAGCAGCGCAGCGCTGAGTGCCCCGACGAGAGGGCGAAAGCCGAGTGCTTTGGCTAGCAGGATGAGTGAGAGGGTGGTGCCAATCGCGGCCAGGATGCCAACGATTCTGCCCCAGAGTAGATCGGGGATGTCGGTCGATGTTGCTGGTGTTAGCAGGAGTGAGTAAAACGGGAGGCGAAAACTCCAGTCGGACAGCGGGTTCACGCCGCGGGAGAGCTGATCGGCGGCAACGAGGTAGTAGTACGAGTCTCCGCCCGGGTCGCCGTTCAAATACTGCATCAGGTTAAACTGCAGTGCGCTGCCGATCAGGATGACCAGCACGACCAACGTGATCAGATATTTTTTGCTGCCGGCCGCGCGCGGCACCAGCCACAGTGCGAGTGCGCTGAAGATGACCGCGAGCGCACCAGCCTGAACAGCGCGTTGATTCTGCCGGACAAACTCCTGCCAGGCCACGGCTTGCTTGGCCTCCCGATAGTAGCGATACGTTATATCGCCGTCGGCCGTGCGGCGGACGGCGTAGGGGGCTTCGCGGCTGGCTTGCGGGGCGGCGAGGGTAAGGCGCAGCGGCCGGCCGGCAGTTTCGCTGAGCGTTGGCACGGGAAAGGTGACGTACGCATCGTCCGCAAGAGCCGGGGTGGGGATCGTTATCTCCCGTAGCTGTTCCCCACTCTGGGTGTCCTTTATCTGGAGGATAATAGGCGCTTTCGGCTGCTTGTGCTTAAAATCGACGATAAGAACATCGAGGCGGGAGAGGGTGGGCGAGGCAACACTAAGCAATTGCTCGATTGTCCTGTCGCCGTAGAGCGGGCTATGCGCTTCGTATTTATCGATGCCAATTGTTTCCGCGGCGAGCCAGTCAATTGGCCGGTTGCCCTGGATGATACCGGCAGCCAGAACTAGAGTGGTTGCGAGAAGTGCCACCAGCCAGCGAGTTGACCGATTCATGAGCATATTTTGCTTTACCTTAGCACACGACCCAGTATTATTCAGGCATGCGCGAGACGCTATCAATTATTATTCCCTGTTACAACGAGGGGAGAACTATTAGCCAGTTGTTGCGGCGCGTGCTGCGGGTGCAGTTTGCGCAGTATGAGAAAGAAATTATTGTCGTTGACGACGGCTCGCGTGATGATACTACAGCTCAGGTGCAGGCGCTGATGGCGGCGTATCCCCAGCTGCGGTTGTTGCAGCAGCCACACAATATGGGTAAGGGTGCGGCGGTGCGGCGGGGCTTCGCGGCAGCGACGGGAGCTCTGGTCGTTGTGCAGGATGCTGACCTGGAGTATGACCCGGAGGATTTACAGCAGCTGTTGGCCCTGTTTCGCCTGCCGCAGGTGATGGCCGTGTTTGGTTCACGGCGCTTACTGCCTGGTCACCTGGGTTCTGGCGCGCTGTACTACTGGGGGGCACAAGCAATTAACCTGACGACGAACCTCCTGTACGGGGTGTGGCTGTCGGACCAATTTACCTGCTACAAAATGTTGCGGCGTGAGGTGCTGGAGCATCTGCCGCTGCGCAGCAATGGTTTTGCTATCGACGCTGAGCTGGTGGCAAAGTTGCTGCGCCGCAGCATCCGCATCTTTGAAGTGCCGATTACGTATCAGCCGCGGACGCGGCAGCAGGGCAAGAAGATCCGCGTTCAGGACGGGTGGCACTGGCTGTGGCAAATTATTAAGTATCGCCTCTACCCGCTGCGCGGGTGTTAGGAGTATAGTGCTGAGACATGGCTGGCGACGTGTTTCCGACGATTTTGGTGCTCTTTGGAGCAACCGGCGACTTGGTGCAACGTAAAATTATTCCGGCGCTGTGGCAGTTGTACCAAGCAGATCGTCTGCCGCCACTCCTGCAGATTGTGGGGTACGCGCGGCGGGAGATTACTGATGCGGATTGGCAAGCCCAGGTGCGACAGCAGCTGGGGGAGACGCCAGGTGAGGCTGCGGCTGTCGAGAAGTTTAGTCGACTGTTTGTGTACCAGGCAGGCTTATTTGAAGACGCAGCGGCCTTTGGCAAGTTGGCCGAGCGGCTTGGCCGACAAGATGATACCTGGAAAACCTGTGCGAATAAGCTGTTTTACCTGGCGGTACCGCCGGAACACTACCAGACGCTCTTTCGGAATCTGGCGAAATCGGGCCTCACCGAGCCGTGCAGCCCGGAAGAGGGTTGGACGCGGGTCATTGTCGAAAAGCCGTTTGGGAAAGATTTGGCTACCGCGCAGCAGTTGGATGAGCTGCTCGGCAAGTTGTTTCGAGAAGAGCAGATTTACCGGATTGA
>DATDVI010000037.1:0-5180 GCA_035290125.1 Candidatus Anderseniibacteriota bacterium | reverse complement strand
GAGGTAGGCGCGCAGTATCCCGCTGCTCGACGCGTCAGGGACGTGGCTCTACTACTCGGTGACGCTGATATTGATGCGGTTTCGATTGCTTCGTATGACGCCGATCACTACTCGCAGGTTATTCAGGCACTTGAGAGTGGTAAGCACGTGTTTGCGGAGAAGCCTTTGTGTCTTTACGAGCGGGAAGCGGCGCATATTCAACAGCTGCTGGCGGCGAGGCCTGAGCTTGTTTTGTCGTCACACTTTCCACTGCGACGCACCCCGCTCTTTCGTGAACTTGTTGCGGATGCTCAGCGGGGCGTGTATGGCGAGCTCTACTATGTGTCAGCCGACTACAACTATGGCCGTTTGCCGAAACTAACCGAAGGCTGGCGAGGACAGGCGGACTTTTACTCGATCGTTTTGGGCGGTGGTGTTCATCTTGTTGATCTACTACTGCAGCTGGCTGGCGAAGATGTTATTGAGGTAACAGCAGCGGGAAATAAGATTGTTTCTGCCGGCAGCGCGTTTCGGTTTGATGATTTGGTTACCAGTACGATTCGCTTTAAAGGCGGGCTGGTGGCGACAATAACCTGTAACTTCGGCAATGTATCGCCGCACTTTACTCCCCTGCGGGTCTATGGAACGAAAGCCAGCTTCGAACTTGGCTCACAAGGTGCGCGGCGGTTTGCGTCGCGGGACCCCGCGACTGGGCCAAAAACTATCGCGACGCCCTACCGGCAGGAAAAGCAGGATGATACCACGCCACTTATCCACAGCTTCATTGGTGCAATTTTGACGGGCAGTCAGCCGGCAGTGACTGCCGACCAAGTCTTTCAGGCTTTGGCGGTCTGTTTTGCGATTGATGAAGCCAAGATTTCTGGCGACCGGGTGCCGGTCAAGCACGCCGAGCATCATCCTGTATAGTTATGGCTATGTCTCACGTGCGCGAAAGAGCGAAGGTGCGTGACGTGCCTTTTGCCCGCCCGATGATTGGCGAGGAGGAACGAGAGGCCGTCGCTGAGGTCTTGCGCGGAAGCACGTTGGTGCATGGTCCTAAGGCGGAAGAATTTGAACGTGTTTTCCGGGATTTTACCGGCGCTCCCGAAGCGGTCAGCGTGTCGTCGTGCACGGCGGCAATGCATCTTATTTATCTTTATCTTGGTTTAGTAAAAGGCGATGAAGTAATCGTACCGGCCCAGACGCACGTGGCGACGGCGCATGCGGTTGAAATTACCGGGGCAAAACCCGTTTTTGCCGATGCTGATCCGGCGACCGGCAATATCGACGTTCGATTGTTGCCGGAGTTGATAACCGAGAGAACGCGCGCCATAGCGGTCGTTCATTTTCTGGGACTGCCGGCTGAGATGGAGGCAGCGGTGGCCGTGGCGCGGAAACACGATCTGTTTGTTGTTGAAGATTGTGCCCTGGCGCTCGGCAGTTATGTTGATGATGTTCATGCCGGTCTGCTGGGAGATGTGGGATGCTTTTCTTTTTATCCTGTTAAGCACATCACCACTGCTGAAGGCGGCATGTTGATTACCCTACATCAGGGACTGGCGGAGAAAGTTCGCAGGCTTCGGGCCTTCGGCGTGGATCGCACCCCCGCGGAACGAACTGTCCCTGGTATGTATGATGCGCCAGACCTCGGGATAAATTATCGGTTGAACGAGCTGCAAGCAGCCATGGGCGTGGAGCAAATGAAAAAACTGCCAGACTTTCTGTCTGCCCGTCGCCGTAACGCGGAAATCCTGCGGGAAGAATTAGCAGAGGTGACTGGCCTCAGCTTGCTGCCAGCTGGCGATGGGCAATTCGTCAGCAGCAACTACTGTCTGGGCGTGTTGCTTGATGAGTCGCTGGCCGAGCGAAAAGGCGCACTGGTTGACTATATGCGCTCACGAGGCGTTGGGACGAGCGTGTACTACCCGCAGCCAGTACCTCATTTATCGTACTACCGGAAAAAATACGGCTACACGCTTGATTCTTTCCCTGGTTCGGCCAGTATCAGCCGGCGGATCATTGCGTTGCCGGTTGGGCCTCACTTAGGAGAAGAGGACATGCGGCATATTGTGGCAGTATTTAAAGATGCAGTCGCTCAAAGGTAAACGTGTTGCTTTAATTGGTGGTGCCGGGTTTATCGGGCATCACCTGGCGCTTGCGCTCTCGCAGGCAGGCGTCGAGGTGCACGTCATCGATAGTCTGCAGATAAATAATTTATTGACATTTTCATCAGCGGCGCACGATGGGTATAATCGTGACTTATACTTGCGTTTTTTGCATAACCGATTGGAATTGATGCGGGAGGCTGGTATTCCTCTTCATGTGCAGGACGCGCGTGAATATCATTTGCTGACTCACCAGTTGAATAATATTAAGCCGCAAGTGATTGTCCATTTGGCGGCGGTAGCGCACGCCGGGGCGTCAAATAAAGATCCCTACAGTACATTTGACCATAGTTTGCGCACGTTAGAGAACGCGCTGGACTACTCGCGAAACGGACGAGTTGAACAGTTTGTCTATTTTTCTTCAAGCATGGTGTATGGAAATTTTCCGACGGGTGAGATAACGGAAGAGACGCTATGTGAGCCACTTGGTATATACGGCGCGCTGAAATTTGCCGGGGAGAAGTTGGTGATTGCCTACAATCAAGTGTTTGATTTACCCTATACGATTGTGCGGCCCTCGGCGCTGTACGGGCCGCGGTGCGTCAGCCGGCGGGTGGTACAGGTTTTTATTGAGAGTGCTCTGGCGGGGGAAGATTTGGTGATTGAAGGCGATGGCTCAGATACGCTTGATTTTACGTACATAGATGATCTGACAGCAGGTATTGGCGCTGTCCTGACTCGCCAGGAGGCTCGTAATATCATCTTCAACCTTACGTATGGCCAGGCACGGTCTATTCTAGAGTTGGCGGAGATGGTGCAGGGGTATTTCCCTGGATTACAAGTTGCAACGAGCGAGCGAGATCGTCTTATTCCGAAGCGCGGCACCCTTAGCGTTGAACGAGCGCAGCGACTCATCGGGTACTCTCCTCAGTACTCACTGGAAAAGGGCTTGGCTGCTTACGTGGATTGGTATACATCAGTGGCCAGCGCCCGCCCGCGAGCGCAGGCAGAGAAAGCGGCATGACCGTCCCCGTTCGCACCCAGCTTAGTATACTCGAGGATCAGTTTGCGGCGGGTGTGCTTGGGTATCCGGTCTGGGGGCTGAAACTGGATGGCCTCCCTGAAATCGAAGTTGCCAAGGTGTGGGAAAAATTGTTGCAGCAGGCGGGCGGCGAGCGAGGGGTGGCCTACAGCAAAGCCCGGGTTGGTGACGCGGGATTGAATGCGTGGCTGGCGGCTCAGGGCGGCCGATTAGTTGATACCAATGTTCAGTTGCAGACGACATCCTCACCGCTGTATTCTCTGCTGATTCGGGGAGTAATATTTCGATTTGCTGAAAGCAGTGATGAGGAGTCGGTGTCGAAAATTGCCCACACCTCCTTTCCTTGCAGTCGCTGGCACCGAGATGAGTTGATTTCTCCCGAGCAGGCCGATGCACTGAAGGAGGAATGGGCGCGGAACTTCTGGCGAGGGGAGCGCGGAGACTACATGATCGTGGCGGAGTGTGATGGTCGGGTTGTCGGGTTCCATCAGGTCGTACGGCAGGACAGAGAGACACTGCTCGTTGATTTGATCGCGGTAGATCAAGATTTTCGCGGGCGGGGGATTGGCGCTGGGCTGGTCAGGTACGCGATAGAGCATTGCGGGCCTCTGCACCGGATGTTAGTGGGCACGCAGCTGATGAATCGGGTGAGTTTGGCGATGTACCTCAGGTGCGGTTTTCACATTATCTCGGCCCGCCACATCTGGCATTTACATTTTCCTGCGCGCGGCGGTATAAAGGTTAAATAATGGAAGTGCGCATCATCAATCCGCCGCGTATTGTGTGGGTGGGGGAGAAGGGCGATATAGAAAACCAGCACATGGTTGACATCGCTATGGAACCCGATGAAGTTATTGTGTTCAAAACCGGATACGAACTGGTACGCAAGTCGTGGGGGTACTACTGTACGCCGTCGCTTAATGTCCGGCTCACTGAACAGGGATTGCGTGCGGCACTCACTAAGAATAAAGACGCTCGATACTATATCGTACTGGTGCTGCAGGATAAACAGCATGAATTTTCAGCATATCTCGAGAAAGAGAAACAGGAATTTATCTGCTGGATGGATCAACAGGAGTCATTGGAGGCGATCGAGGAAATGGCTGCGGCACTGTCGCCGCGGTTGAACACCGCTAATCTGCCAGCAAAGGGAAAGGTGAAGACTAGCCGGCGATGATAATCAGAAATTTCAATACGGACGATCAGGTTTTAGTCGTCGCCGAGATTGGTAATAATCACGAGGGTGATTTTGGTGTCGCAGAGGAGCTGGTGCGAAAAGCGGCCCAGTGTAAAGTTGATGCTGTTAAGTTTCAAACGTTTAAAACTGAAAACTTTGTCAGCCGCTCGGATACAGCGCGATTTGAGCGCTTGAAATCATTTGAGCTTACCCCGGAAGAGTTTGGGGAGCTCTCCGCGCTGGCGCATACGTTAGGACTGCTCTTTATTTCCACCCCGCTGGATTTAGGCAGCGTCACCATCTTGGAGCCGTTGGTGGATGTCTTTAAGATCGCCTCGGGAGACAACACGTTCTATCCCTTGATTGGCCAGGTAGCGCGTACCGGCAAGCCAATGATTGTTTCAACCGGCATTGCCGACGGTGATGTTGTCCAACAGGCCGTTGATTTTATTAAGGCAGAGTGGAAGGAGCGCGGCGTACAGGGAGGCCAGCTGGCGCTTTTGCACTGTGTAACGGCATATCCGACCCCGCACGAGCAAGTTAATTTACGATCCATTGCCTTTCTGGCAGAGAAGTTTCCGGAGTTGACCATTGGTTACTCGGATCACACCGACGGTATTGAGGCCGCGGTGCTCTCAGTAGCTCTCGGCGCCCGCATTATTGAAGAGCACTTTACCCTGGATAAGCAGTTCTCTGAGTTTCGTGATCACCAGCTCTCCAGCGACCCTATGGACATGACCAAAGTCATTACGCAGATTCGCGAGGCTGAGCGCATGCTGGGGCAGAAGGCAAAGAGCGTGATGCCGGCGGAGGCAGACATGCCGGCCTTGATACGCCGTTCAATTGTGGCAGCCCATGGCTTGCCGAAAGGGTACGT
>DATDVI010000036.1:0-3167 GCA_035290125.1 Candidatus Anderseniibacteriota bacterium | reverse complement strand
AAAGGGGATTTAGCGGGAGAGAAGCGCTATGCTCGGCCATAATTTTCTCACAAAAAAAGATGCGCCGGCGGCGCCGAAAGCTCCCAAAACTCCGAAAGAGACATTAACGCCGACGGAAAAAGAGGCTGATCGGCTGTATGCCGAGGGAGTAAGCCGGCTTAAAGACCTGCTGGCGCCGGCTGGTTTTCGGGTGACGTCGAAGTATCTGGAAATAGACGGCAAGTTTGCGGCGACGCTGTTTGTGCTGACGTACCCGCGGTATTTAGAGACGAATTGGCTGTCGCCGATCGTCAACTTCGATATTGAGTTTGATATGGCGATGTATACCTACCCGCAGGAGTCGGCGACTATTTTGCGGCAACTGAAGAAACAGGTGACGCAGGTGGGCGCCTCGATTTCGATGCGGGAAGAAAAAGGTAAGGTGCGCGATCCGCAACTGGAGACAGCCTACCGCGATATTGAAGAGCTGCGAGATCGGCTGGTGCAGGGTACTGAGCGCTTTTTCCAGTATGCGTTGTATTTAACCCTGTATGGCGACACGCAAGAAGAGTTGGAAGAAGTCATGGCGCAGATTGAGGTGATGCTGGAGGGCAGGTTGGTATACGTGAAGCCGGCGCTGTTTCAAGTGAAGCAAGGCTTTCTCTCAACCTTGCCGCTGGGGCAAGACAAGCTGGTGCGGGCGACGAACATGAGCTCGTCGTCGCTCTCGACCACGTTTCCGTTTGTGAGCGCGGATTTAACGAGCAACAACGGAATTCTGTACGGCATTAACTTGCATAATAATAGCCTGATCCTGTTTGACCGTTTTAGCTTAGAGAACGCGAATATGGTAATTTTCGCAAAATCGGGCGCAGGAAAAAGTTATATGGTGAAGTTAGAGATACTGCGGCAGCTGATGTTCGATACCGAAGTGATCGTCATCGATCCAGAGCAGGAGTACCGATACCTCAGTGACTCGGTGGGTGGCGCGTACTTGCGTATCGCGACAGCGAGCGACCACCGCATTAACCCGTTCGATTTGCCGGTTTTGCGCGAAGAAGATGAGCCCGAGGGTGTTTTACGGGAGAATATTACCCGCCTGGCCGGTTTGATATCTCTTATGATAAACGGCGTGACGCCTGAAGAAGAATCGGTGGTGGACCGGGCACTGTGGGAAACGTACAGCCTGAAAGATATTGCGCGCGGCGTGCGCTGGGAGAACCCGCAGGTGCCGACGCTGCAGGATTTCTACAACATTGTGAACGATATGCAGGGCGGCGAGAGTATTGCGCTGCGGCTCGAGCGCTTTGTGGAGGGAACGTACGCCGGCGTGTTTAACCGCCCGACGAATATTAATCTGGATAAACAGTTAATAGTGTTCAACGTGCGCGACATGGAAGAAGAGTTGCGGCCGGTGGCGATGTACGTGGTGCTGGGCTTCATTTGGAATAAAGTACGCAGTGAACTGAAGCGCCGGATTCTGGTGGCTGATGAGGCGTGGCTGATGATGACGCACGAGGAATCGGCCAAATTCATGTTTTCGATCGCCAAGCGGGCGCGCAAGTACTACCTGGGCGTGACGACGATTACGCAAGATATCCAGGATTTTCTGCAATCTTCATACGGCAAGCCGATTGTGACGAATTCATCTATGCAGCTGCTGCTGCGGCAAAGCCCGGCGGCAATTGATATGCTGGCGGAGGTGTTTTATCTGACGGATCACGAGAAGTATCGGTTACTGGAGTCTGATGTCGGCGAGGGTATTTTCTTTGCCGGCTTAAAGCACGTGGCCATTAAAGTCGTGGCGAGTTATGCAGAAGACCAGGTGATCACCAGTGACCCACAACAAGTGCTGGCAATTGAAGCGGCCAAGCGCGAGCTGGCGCGGGGGTAACGCTTAAAATGTATGACCGCTGAGCAGGAAAGAAAGAGCCAACAAGACTTAAGCCGCGCTAAGCGCACGGCGGCGGCAGGAGCTGGCGCTGCAGCTGGCCTGGCGGCGGGAGTAGCGGCGGCACCGTTCACTGGAGGCGCAAGTATTATGGCTGGAGCGCGCGCCGGTGCCATGGTTGGCAAACAAGCGGCGCAGATAGCAACGCGGCGCAAAATTAAGGTTACAAAGATGGCCAGACAGGCGGCCACAAACCTTGTGCTCGTAACGTTAGGACCGGCCTTGTTTTTCCTGTTTTTGATGTTCTTTGCGGTGCTCACGATGGTGATCGTTTTTCTTAATTTGACTGAATTATGAGGCAATGGTTGATAGTGATTCTGCTATTAGCTGCGGCTCTAGGAATGAGCCCAGAAGCGCACGGGGCCCCAGCATCTACCCCTGAGCCCCCGTGCCCAGGGCCGTGGGGTAAATTTGAGATAGGGTTGCCTTTCTATGAAGATGAGACAAAGGGCACATGTATTGATGCCTTTACGGGTAGAGGAGTAGCAGAGGCGCAAGGAGCAGTTGGGAACGTGGTGCAAATACTTATTGTTACTGTTGGAGCGCTGACAGTTATGGCCGCGTTGGTCTCCATCGTCGTTGGTGGGTACATCTACATGACGGCGGGCGGCAGCGCCGACCGGGTACGCCTGGCGAAAGTGTGGATCGCCTCGGCCCTGGGCGGGATGATGCTGGCCCTGCTGGCCTGGCTGATTATTGCCTCAGTGAACCCGGCTGCGACTTTCTTTTAGGGCGGGGCTGCGCAGCGAGAAGTGCCAGTAGGACAAAATGCAGTGCGGATAAATCATTTTTCCAAAATATCGTTTCGACGAGGCCGTGTATAAAGATGCTCAGTAGAGCCACGAGCAGCGCTTGAGTAGTTTTATCGTGTGCTGGGTATGCTCGCTTCACGATGACGGCATTTAAGACAATAAAGCTAACGAGTCCGAGCAGACCGGTGTTCAACCAGAACGAGAGGATCCAGTTGTGGGGGTCTCTATATACAAACTCCGGGAGCGGAGTTTGGAGTGAGTAGTGAGTAGACTGCGAACCTGTCGTGTAGTTTTTCCTGGTAGGCAGGTTCGAATTGTCCCAGGCCGATGCCAAGAAAAGGGTGTTCGGTAATAAGTTCCGCAGCAACACTCCAGAGCTGGCCGCGCACGGAGATTGAATTTGGTGTGTCCGAAAAGAGCGGCGAGAGCAGATACTGCCCGCGGCCGGTGAGGCTTAGTACCGTGAGCGCGAGAAATATCAAGAG
>DATDVI010000035.1:0-4181 GCA_035290125.1 Candidatus Anderseniibacteriota bacterium | reverse complement strand
TTTGGCGGGAGCGTAGGCGGGTGGCCGCGGTGGCACAGGCAAATCAGGCGGTGAAGAATTTGAGGGAATATCCATGCGCGTTAGTATACCACAAAGTTACCGCGAACGGGTATGTCGTCCGCCGCGCCCCGCGGGCACCTCAAACTCATCGAGCTCACCCAATTTAATGAGTCGCTCGCGCTCAGCCTGCAAGGCACTGCGGCGCATCGCTTCTTCGCGCAACTTTCTGCGCCCTTTCTTTCGCTCAAAGAATCTTACTTTGCGCGCCTGCAATAAAACGCCGCTCTGTTGTACTTTGCGGCTAAATCGCCTAAGCAAACTATCCGTGCTTTCATTGTCACGTTTTCTAACTTCAACCATAGCTTGTCGCCACGTATGAATGGCTTAATAAAACCACACCTCCTCATAGGAGAGCTTGCCATAAAGACCCTAGAGCGTCAATTGCTCTTTACTGCCACTGAATACCAAAATCGCGTAGTTTGCTACCCAAGCCTGATTCAGCCTGAAGTCCTAGCAGATTCAAAATCAGCGCGACGATAACGTAGGCTCCCGCGATAATCAGCAGACCAAAAATACCGCGCGTTAGCGTCAGTTTCGCGTTCTGCAACTCGCTTTCCGGCGCCTCGGCCAGATGAAATAGCATCATGCGCACCCCGGCCACCACGATAACCGCCAGCGCAACCAACCCAGAAAAATACAGTAAAAAGTTATACACACGCACCGGTACCTCCAGTAAATTTTCGAGCGTGCACCCACGGCTACTGCAATCCACAAACGGCGCTTGCTGGTACGCCGGTAACGGCAGAAGTAAGCCGAACAGAAAAAGAACAAGAAAAATCTTTAACATCGCAACGGTCCGAGGCTCTCGCCCCCCAAAATATGGAAGTGAATATGCTCCACCGCCTGTCCGGCATCAGACCCGATATTCGTAATCACGCGATACCCGCCCGCTTCCAGCCCCGCCTCGCGTGCTACACGGGCACTGTCAATCAGCATGCTGCCGAGCACGTCGCTGTCCTCGCTCTGCGCTGTCGCCAGCGACGCAATGTGTTTACGAGGGGCCACGACAACATGAACCGGTGCCTTGGGTGAAATATCCCGGAACCAGATCGCGTCGTCGGTCGCTAACACCACGTCGGCTTCGCTGCGGCCCTGGGCGATCTCGCAGAAAATACACGCTGTCTCCACTTTCTCAGTATAGCACTACTGCGGCAAATCAAGTCGTCGGCCGAGTTCCTCAGCCAAGACTTCTTGGTCAATAACCTCCTGCATGCCGCTGGCCATATTGCGCAAAATCACCGTTTTATCCAGCACTTCTTTTTGGCCAACAATCACCACCCAGGAGGCGCCGATGCGCCCGGCTTGCTTGAGTTGCTGCTGCATACCCTCACGATCGATGCTCTCGGCAAAATGAATCTGAGCTTCCTGCAGACGCCGCATCACCTTGAGCGCCCCTAGCTTCGCCGCCTCGCCCAGCTGCGCCACAAAAACGCGCGGGCGGTTGACATCGGTTAACTCCACTCCCTCTTGCTTAAGGCGATCAATAATCCGCTCAATGCCAAACGCAGCCCCCAGCGCCGGCACGTCTTTGCCGCCCAGCTGCTTGACCAACCCATCGTAGCGACCGCCGCCCCCCAGCGCCTGTTGCTGGCCCGCCTCCGCCACCTCGGTGGCGCGTGGCAGCACTTCCCAAACAATACCGGAGTAGTAATCGAGCCCCCTCACCAGGCCAGAGGCAATCTGGTGTGGCACCTCCAGCTTTTCCAGCATCGTCACCACGTTCTCAAAATGCTGCTTGGCTTCATCCGATAAGTAGTCCGTTAGGCGCGGCGCTATCTTTGCCACCTGCTGGCACTTCTCTTCTTTACAATCCAGTACCCGCAGCGGATTCGTTTTGAGCCGCTCCTTGCAATCGCGACACAGCTTAGCTCGGCTGCGTCGATAGTGCTCTTTTAGAACTTTAATGTACGCACCTCGATCGCCGGGAGAACCTAAGCTATTAATCTGAAATTGATAATCTTCCAGGCCCAGCTGCTGCAGCAGCACATGGGAAACAAACATAATCTGCACATCGCTCACCGGTGCGGCTGAACCAAACAGCTCCAGCCCAAACTGATGAAACTGTCGCCAGCGGCCGGCCTGCGGCCGATCGTAGCGGAAGAACGGGCCGAGGTAAAAAAGCTTCACCGGCTTCGGCCAACTGCGCATGCCGCGCTCGATGTAGGCGCGCACCACGGGTGCCGTGCCCTCGGGCCGCAAACTATACGCTGCGCCTCCGCCGCGCACTTTCAACTCGAACAGCTCTTTGCGAGCAATGTCGCTCTCGTCCCCCACGGCGTGGATAAACAAGCCGGTCTCTTCAAAGATCGGCGTATCCAGGCGTTCAAAATCCCATCCGCGCAAGACCGCTTTGGCTGTCTCGGTCACGTACTCCCAGTATTTTTGCTCGGGCGGCACAATATCCTGCGTGCCACGCGGGGCTTGAATTACTGCCGGGGTACCGGCCGCTCCTTTTGCCATCACTGATTTTTACCGATAAATCCAGGGTGGTCAAACTCGAGGACACCCACCCGGTCGATCGGGAACGCCCGAATCCAGGCACGGCCAATAATCGCATCCTCCCCGAGCGATCCCCAGCTGCGGGAATCCGAGGAGGCCGAGCGGTTATCGCCCAGCACAAAAAACTCGTCTGCGCTCAGCGTCGTCGAAATCGACCCGCCCGTGCGCACTTCCCCCGTCAGATACTGCGCTTCATCAAGAACAACCCCAGAGGGATATTTATCGTTATAGATTGTTACCACGCCACCCTGGATCTCAACTCGTTCGCGAGGCAAGCCCACGATGCGCTTGATAAAAAACTGCGAGGGATTATTCGGAAATTGAAAGACGATCACCTCGCCCCGGCGCGGCTCGCGCAGGCGATACGACAATTCATCCACGACTAAGTATTCACCATCCAGGAAATTTGGCTCCATCGAAGCTCCCCGCACAAAAAAGGGCTGGACTAAGAAATACCGGATCGGCACAATAATCGCCATTGCCAGCAGGAAGACTTTGATCAATTCCCAAAAAAAGGCACCGACCGCGGCAAGCATTTTCATAATGCGCCCCATTGTACGACATTTTTTTACTATTGTATACTCTAGCCACTATGCCACAAGACCCGCTGCGTGCTGAACGTCGCGCCCGTTGGGCTGCCCAGCCGCTGGGGCCCACTCCCCGCCCCGCTCGGCCGGCGGGAGAAAGCACCCCGCCGCGGAAGCGCCACATCGCCCTCAAAATTATGTTGGCCGTTTTTTTAGTTATGGCGACCGGCAGTGGCGTGTTCGGCTACAAAATTATTGCCGCCTCCGACAACATCAGCGATACCGACCGCTCAATTTTGGGTCAGCTGAAAGACCTGCTCTTTACGGGCGGGCGAACGCTCGAGGGCGAGAGCGAGGACCGCATCAATATCCTCCTACTTGCAGTGGGCGGCGAGGGGCATAAAGGCGAAGCGCTAGCCGACACGGTTATGATCGCCAGCCTCAAACCAAAAACCGGCGAGGCAGCGCTCCTTTCGATTCCGCGCGATCTGTATGTACAGGTACCTGGCGAAGAATACTTCACCAAAATCAATGCCGTGCACGCGTATGGCGAGTCGCAGCGAGCGAGCAACGGGCCAGCACTGCTGGAAGCAGTCGTCGAAGAAATTACCGGCGTGCCGGTGCACTACTACGTGCGAGTCGATTTCACGGCGTTCAAGAGTATCGTCGATGCGGTGGGCGGAGTAAACGTAACCATCAACAACTCGTTCTACGACTACTGGCACAAAATTTCGTTTCCCGCCGGCACCGAGAAAATGAATGGTGAGCGGGCGCTGGCCTATGTTCGTGCTCGCTACATCGAGGGGCCCGAAGGCGGGGATTTCAAGCGGGCTGCGCGCCAGCAACAAGCGTTGCTCGCGCTGCGGGAAAAAGTCTTCTCTGTGCAAACGGCCCTCGATTTCACCCGCGCCAATGCCATCCTCGACTCGCTCTCGGAGAACATTCGGACGAATTTACAATTATGGGAGATGAAACGCTTCTATGAGTTGGGCCGCTTGATTAAGCCCGATGAAGTACACTCAGTGGTGCTGTCCACGGGCCCGCAGGGCGTGCTCACCGGCGGCACGGAACTGCTGGGCGGCACGCCAGCCTCCG
>DATDVI010000034.1:0-4223 GCA_035290125.1 Candidatus Anderseniibacteriota bacterium | reverse complement strand
GCGGCGAGCTGGCGGCGTGAGGCGCGCGGCCAGGCGAGTAGCCCAATCATGAGTGTGGCGAAGAGGGCTACGAGCGCCGAGGCAGATTGGGTGGCGAGTAAGGCTGCGACCATCGTGAGTGCGGCAAGCTTGTTTCCCCGCCACCAGGCTATGGTCGCCAGCGGTGTTAGAAAGAGTGCGAGTGAGGCGGGAACGTCGTAGATGCCGCGCACACGATCGAGTAAGGGTACTTGCATTAGCCCAAGGGTGGCCATGATTGTTCCGGATAGCAGGAGGGCATTGATGACGCGCCGGCGCAGGGCGGGAGCGTGCTGCAGCGCGGCGGTGAGGGCTGCGCCAAAAAGTACCGGCACGATGATCCAGCCTTTTAGAATCCCTAGGCTGGTGCGCTGGTGCGGGGAAATGAGTGTGCTGATGATTGCGGCCAGAATGAATAGGGTGAGCAGGATACGCAGCGAACGCGGCACCTGGTGCCGGGCGAGCGTGTACGTATGGCGAATCGCCGGCTGGGTTAGGCCCGTGAGCAGTACTACAGCGAGCGCGGCCTCAAAAAAATTCGTGGTTAGGCCTGCGACGCTGAACCGCAGCAGATACGTTGGCAGCAAGCTTACTAGCAGCATGAGCGCCGCGTGATAGTTCTGTCGGGCAAGAAAAGCCAGTAACACGAGGGCTGGGATACTAAAGAGCAAAATCATTCGCTGAGGGTTAGAGCTACGATGAGGCTTAGGGTGATAAGCAGGTGGGCGTAGAGAAAACTGTTTACAAAATTGGCATGAATGGCGAGGGTAAGCAGGGCGAGGGCGGCAGCGGCAGCCTCTGGAGCACGACTCAGGCGGGGGTGGCGCAGCAGCTTAGCGCCGGCGGCACCAAGCGGCAAGAGAAAAAGCAGTAGGCCAGGAAAACCGGTCGTTACCCACAGCGTTAGGTAGCTGCTGTCGGCGCCGGCGCGCGAGTGCAGAGAAAAATTACTGATGAGCCCGGCGCGCGCGGCGGCAAACTGATAGGCATTGTAGCCAACGCCAATAAGTGAATGCTCCTGCGCCATGTACCACGCTTCGCGCAGAGCGCTGACGCGCAGCGTAACGGTTGGGTCGATGGTGACGAGGCCCTTGAGCCGCTCGGCCAACAGGAGACTCGTGAGCGTCAACAAAAGCGCTGTCAGTGCCAGCAGATTTACAGCTGTGACCCGGCGTGGGGTAGTGGATTTTTGTAGAAACGTGGCGAGGAGGAGCGGCGAGAGTAGCAGGCAGGCGAGCGTGAGCGCGAGGATAGCGCTGCGGGATTGGGTAAGGATTAAAGCTACAATAATCAAACTGCACCAGCCTACGCCCCCGCCAAGGGCGGGGCTTCGGCGGGCAAGCAAAGCCCAACCAATTGCGACCGGTAGCATCATGGCGAGAAATGCGCCGAAAAAGTTTGGATCGAGCCACGTTGATACTAATCGGCCCTGATGCGGATCCCACCCAGTGAAATTTTTTAAGTCGGGCACGAGCCAGAGTTGTAGCAAACCAAGTGCAGCCAAGCAGGCAGCGGTTACGACCAGGCCGCGGCGGGCGAAGACTTTGAGATGTTGCTGCTGAAAAAGAAGCAGCAGTGCTGGTAGTAAGAGTAGGTGCGTGGTAAGACGCAGCCAGTAAGAGAACGCGATGGCTGCCTCAGTGCGCTGGAGAGCCGGAACATTCAGGGCGAGAGAAAAGAAGGACCAGATTATAAAGGGAGTAGTGAGTAGTAGGTAGTGAATAGAAAGTCGACTTGCCCCGAGCCGGCTTCGCATCAGCTGCCACAGTGCGGTGAGTAGGATAAGTACAATTGCGATATCGCTGACCAGTAGCCCGCCGCCCTGGCCGGGCAGCGGAAAGCGGATGGTTTGGCCGGCCAGCAGGGCGAGAAAGAGCAAAAAAAGGCTTAATCCACCAACGGAGAGACTAGCCGGTATAGGGCCCGGGCGCCGCGTAACCCTGCGCATATCGATGTAGCGTAGTACTTGCGAAAGTACTTGTCAGCCGACTGATCAAAGAGGCGGGTTTTTTCCGCGCGATCGATGAGACTCGCCCCCCGCTGATGCGTGACGGTGGCGGCGGGCAGTACTACGACGCGGGCACCGGCCTCGCGCGCGCGCCGGCACAGATCGACATCTTCCCAGTACAGGAAGAAGCGCGGATCAAAGCCGTGCAGCTGTTCGAAGAGCGCGCGGCGAATGAGCAGCGCGCCACCGGAAACCCAGCCGACAGTAGTGGGGCGTGGGGGCAGAAATTGGGAGCGCCAGTGCCGGGTGAAGAGTGAGAGAGGAGTCACGGACGGCCCAAATGATTGCTCGGGGAGACCGCGCTCAGAAACAAGCAGAAGCCCAACGATGCCGCAGCTGAGGTTTTGAGCTAGATACCTGGGCGCGGTGGCATACGCACCGGCAGACAGCGCGGCGTCTGGGTTTAAGAACAAGAGCAGATCGGCCGTGCTTTTTTCTGCGCCGACATTGGCGGCGGCGGCAAAGCCAATGTTGTGCGCCGTGTTGTCGACGATGATGGGCGGTGGGAGATTGTTTGTTTTAATGCTGGCCAGACACCGGGCAAGTAAGGCTGGTGGAGTGCGATACGTTACTACGATAACGCTGGTTGTCATACGGAGGTGGGCCCGCCTGCCGGCGAGGCAGGGCGTGGCCCGGTTATGCCGTCTCGGGCATCGCGCAGCGCTAGCGTTACCACGGCCGAGCGACCGCGTATACGATGGTAGACCCAGCGCAGCGTGTTTGCTAGGCGCCAATACGCACGCCAGGGCTGAGGGGTTTCGTGAGCCAGAAAGAGCGCCCCATTGCGCACGAGGTAATACACTTTGTCGGGCGCTGCAGCGCTGGCAGAGGTCGTTTGATGGCGAACGTGTACGCGAGGGTTAACGCGTAGCGGTATGCCTTGCTGCGTCAGACGACGACTGAAGAGGACATCCTCCCAGTACATAAAGTACTGCTCGGGCAGGCCTTGCAGGCGCAAGAATACCTGGTAGGGGGCCGAGAGGAATGCGCCGTGGAGGTACGGTAGCGTGAAGCGATGTGGACGGTGGCCTATCTGCGCACGGCCGGTGAATAAGTTGACGGAACTGAGCGTCGTAATCTGCTGCGCATTTTCATCGATAGCGGCGCCGACTAGCTGATCGCCGGGGTGCTGCCGCCACCAGGCGGCTACTTCAGCCAGCGCACTCTCGGCGACAATAAGATCGTTGTTCATGACGGTGACTATGTCGGACTCGGTTGCGCCCAGCGAGAGTAGTGCGCCGAGGCCACAATTAATGCCGCCGGCATACCCGCGGTTTCCGGGAGGACGAATGATGGTGCGCGAAAGAGCCTTAAGCGGCTGCTGGGCGTGATCAATAATGACAATGTTATCAGCTGGGCTCGTCGATTGATCTAAAGCAGCCAGGGCAGCCCGGGTCGTTGCGGGAGAGCCAAAGTGGACAATAACTACGTACTGTTTTCTTATTTGTGGATTCACTGGGGAAAATTATGTGGATAACCCTTGACTTTGTGGGGATAAGTACGTGCCCGATAGACGCCAAGCCAAAATTCAGCGGCCGCCAGATGCGTAAATAGCCGCGGCGTACTCCAGCGTAGCGCCGTGTAGGCTGCGAGGCCACGCCCGAGGGCGAGGATGCCCAGATAGTGCACCGCGGCGCATTTTATTCTATGCCACCGCCCGCGTGGCGGTATAAGTGAGGCGGTTGGATGGCGGCGCTGATAGGTAGTGAGTCCCTGTCCGATCAGGCGCTGGCGCCGGTAGATAGCAGCGGGTGGATAGGTATGGTGATGGAGGCCAATAGCCCGATGGAGCACATGGAGCTTGAGTTCACCTGCCAGGCGGCGGCCCAGCTCTAGATCCTCCCAGCCATAGAACTCGAAGTCGGTGGCAAAATGGGCAGATTTGAATTGTGAGCGCTTGAGCGACAGATGCGAGGCGTAGAAATAGTGCTCGGCTGGCGCGTGCGTCTGTGCAAGCAGGGCATCAAAATTATTTTGGGGACCACCGTGAGTCATCCATTCCATGAGCGGTGAGGGATGGCAGCGTGGGTCCCACCTGACCATGCCTAGCGCCGCGTCGTTGGCAGCGGGGTGCGCGGTGTGAAAGTTTAGGTGCAATGCGAGCGCACCGGGACGCAAGATGATGTCAGCGCCGAGAAAAAAAATGAGGTCGCTGTCGGCAGCCGCGAGTGCCCGATTACGGGCGGCGGCGGCACCA
>DATDVI010000033.1:0-7656 GCA_035290125.1 Candidatus Anderseniibacteriota bacterium | reverse complement strand
TGCAGTATACCATTAACCTTTCCGGACGCGCGCGACCAAGGGCAATGCACCGCCGCCGCGGCCGGTGAACTCGTCTTTCAAAATTATCCTAACTGGCAAGCTAATGCCCCAGCGGCTTGTAATAGTCTCGCTCCCGAATTTGCCCGCGCCTGCCACCAGCGCGTCAGCCAAACCATTCAGAACTATCAGAGAGGACCGGGGTGAGGTTAATGGTATACTGCACCCGTGTACCGCGAAATTGCCCCGGCCCGGCGCGATCCCGCCCACCCGCTCATCACACCCCGTTCTGGCGAGGACTTCTGGTGGGAAGAGAACGGCACCTTCAACCCCGGCGTCACCGAGTATCAAGGCAAGATTCTCTTACTCTACCGCGCTTACGACCGCTTTCACGTCTCCCGTTTTGGCCTGGCCACCAGTCAAGACGGCATTCAGTTTACCCGCCGCACCCTACCCATTATTGACACCGACCCCGACAATCCTTATGAACGCCTCGGCATCGAAGACCCGCGCATCACAAAACTCGGCGACACCTACTATATCTTTCACACCAGCGCCTCCTACCATCGTTTGGGTCAGCCATCCGATGTCGCCAGTCCCCACGAACACGTTCCCTGGCGCGTCCGCTTTGGTTTGCAGACAACCAGGGATTGGCAACAATTTAAAAATTACGGCGTCCTGCTACCCGATATTCCGGCTAAGAATGCCTGCCTGTTTCCCGAAAAGATCGATGGGTCGTTCGCGCTGCTGTATCGCGAACACATGCACATCGAGGATGCCGAGCATGAGGTAGTGAAGCTCACGCTCACCGACGACTGGCACACCTTTCGTGATACCCGCACAATCACCTGGCCCACCCCCGAACCGTGGCAGCAGAGCAAATTTGGCCTCGGCACGCCACCATTGCGCGTCCACAATGGCTGGCTGCTCGTATACCACGCGGTCGATGCCAACAGCATTTATCGCCTGGGACTCATGATGCTCCACGCTGAGGACCCATCTCAAATCGCTTGGGTAAGCAACCCCATCCTCGAACCCAAGTTGCCGTATGAAAAAGAGGGCTTTATACCGAACGTGGTGTACGCCTGCGGTGCACTCGTCCGCGGTCAGGAGTTGTGGATCTACTATGGCGCTGCCGATCGCATCATCGCCCGCGCTATTCTCCCCTTAGCCGGCATCCTCTGACCCGGCAGGGGTTTATGCGCCAACACTGCCCTGAATAAGTGGAGATGGCTGTTCGCCACGTTCGGCCAGGTCATCAGCCGACCGTGTTGATACGCCTGGTGCTCAATCGCTTCTTTCTGTACCGGATTCGCCCACAGGCGCATAACTGCATCGGCCAGCACCCGCGCGTCCCGAAACGGCACCAGGACCCCGCGCCCCTCCGCCAGGGCCTCGCGGGCATACAGGTACGGTGTCGAAACACAGGCTTTACCGGCGCCAATGGCGTAGGCCAGAGCGCCCGAGGTTACCTGCCCGGCATCGAGGTAGGGCGTAATGTAAAAATCCAGCGTCCGCAGCCACTTCGTTAAATCCGGCAGCGACAAATATTCATTCACAAAGCGCACATTGCGCTCAATCCCCAGCTCGCGCACCAGTTTGCGCAGCTGCAAACGGTACTGCTCTCCCTCAGTGCGCAGCAAGGTGGGATGCGTCTGCCCAATCACCACGTACAGTACCTCGGGGTGGCGCCTCGCAATGCGCGCCGTGGCCTGGAGCGCATACTCAATCCCTTTATTGGGCGAGAGCAAATTAATATTGCCCAGCACCAGCCGATCGCTCAGCTGCCGCTGCTTCTTGTAACTACCACTCCCACCAAAGGGCAAATCCGGCACCCCGTGGGGAATCACCACGATTTTTCGCGCACTAATGCCATACTGCTGGCGCAAGCGGGTGGCCACTTCATGCATCATCACCACCACCGCCTCCGACGCCCGGGCGAGGCGCCGTAAAATCGCGACCTGCTTATCGTTCGGCTCCTCCGGCACAGTGTGGAAAGTCGTCACCAGCGGCCGCTGCACCGCCTCCGCAAAATGCACGATGTATTCCCCCCACTCGCCGCCGTAAATGCCAAATTCATGCTGCAGCGACACCAGCTGGCAGTGCGATCGGTTCACGTACTCCGCTGCCGCGAGGTACTCGCTCAAGTCTGCCTGGGTCATTTTCAGCTTAGCCTCCCACGGGTAATCAATCCCATTCTCGGGCTGATCAACCACGAGCACTTCAGCCAACGAGCGCGAGTTTAAAAGGTTAATGGCGTTCGTTAAATCTTTCGTATACGTCGCAATGCCGCACTTGCGCGGGATGTAGCTCGAGACGTAAATAACATCCACCGGCTTCTCGTGCTGGTGCAGGTACGGCTGGAAACTCTGTTTTGTCATAAGTAAACACTCTCCCCCTCCAACACACCATTGACAGGTAGCTGCAATCATACTATAAAGCGACAAATGACGCAAGCCTCAGCCCCGCTCTCGCTCCAGCACCTGCAAACCATGACGGGTCCCCTCGGCCTCTACCAGCATGCCACGATCCGCACACCGCTTTTACGCGAAGGCTACTGTACCGACGATAACGCCCGCGCCATCACCACGCTGCTCTACCTCCGGCCGCATCTTTCTTCCCCGCAGCAGGCTAGTGCTGAAAGCGTGATTAATCTTGCCTGGCAATTTATTGCCGACTCTCGCCGCGCCGATGGTACCTACTATAATTTTCGCGCAGCCACCGACGAGTGGCTCACCACCACAGAATCTGAAGACATGTACGCGCGGCTTATTCGGGCGTGCGCAGTGACGCTGCAGCGCGATGCCGACACGCACCGAAAAAAAATCGCCGCCGAGCACCTCACCGCACTCCTCACTCAAGCCCACGCCTTTACTGCTGTGCGCGCCATCGCCGAAACTGCCGTGGCGCTGCGGGCACTCTCAACTGAATGGGAGACACAGGTTACCCCGCTCCGCACGAAGCTTGCTGCCCTCCTGCTGCAAGCTTGGCGGGAGCACGCCAGCGACTCTTGGCCCTGGTTCGAGAACGCACTGACGTACGCCAATGCCCTACTGCCGCACGGATTGCTGGCGCTCAAGCCCTACGACAGTAGCCCTCGCCTTAGAAAAGCCCTGCAAGCGAGCACCGACTTTTTAATTGCCACAACGATCAAAAACGACATGTTCATCCCCATCGGCAGCGACGGCTGGTATCCCCGATACGGCACCCCCTCGCAGAGCAACCAACAGCCGATCGAAGCAGCCGCAATGCTTGATTTTCTCTTGGACTACCACCGCGAAGTATCCCCCATTTCGTCAGCGCAGCTCACTGCTCCCTATCGCTGGCTCTTTGGCCACAACACGCATAATTTCTCACTGGTCGATCTTTCCACCGGCGCCTGCCGCGACGGCTTACTAGCCGGCAAGCCTAACTACAATTGTGGTGCCGAATCGCTTTTAGCCTACCTCTTCGCCGAAGCCCGCCAGCGCCAGCTGTTGCAAGATTAACCTAAGGGGAATACCGTACGGCTGTGGCACGCCTTTTTTTAAAAGTTTTCTCGACACCCGTCACGGTAATCCCGCCCGCCGCGTTAGTAGCCGAGCCCGATGTCACTAAAATCGGCCAGCAGCTCACCGCAAAAGTGCGACAACTGTTCAATGGATCATTAGTCATCCGCCAGGTCGCGGCCGGTTCCAGCAATGCCGAAGAGGAAGAGCTGAAAGCCTTAAGCAATGCCTACTATGATATCGAGCGGTTTGGTATCAGTTTCACTGCTTCACCCCGCCACGCTGACATGCTGATGGTAACCGGCCCCGTCTCACATAACATGGTAAACGCCCTGCGCCTGACCTACGAAGCCATCCCCGGCCCAAAGATCGTCGTGGCCGTGGGCGACGGCGCCATCGATGGCGGAATTTTTAAAGGATCCTATGCCATCGCCGGAGGAGTGAGTGCCGTAATTCCAGTACACTTTTCCATTCCAGGCGATCCCCCGACCCCGCGGCAGATCCTCGTCTCGTTGCTCCACATTCTAAACACCATCGCCACCTAGTATGCCAATGCACCTCGCCCTGTTTTGCATTGCCATCGTCGCGCTGTCCTTGGGTGGAGTGCTCGCCGCGCTCCTGTATCGATCAAATCGTGCCGCTCACCTTACCGGTTTGTCCGCCAGCCTCATTGGTACGCTGGCCGCCGTCGCCAGCGCGGCCGCCTGGTGGCGCAGCGGCCTCAGCACGACGTGGCAGATTGCCACCACCATTCCCCTCCTCACACTTGATGTTCACTTCGATTATCTGGCCGCCTTTTTTGTCATGATTATTGGCACCATCGCTTCCCTGGTGACAGTGTACAGCGTCGGGTACCTCCGCCAGTACTACACCGAACATCGTCTGGCACCTTTCCTCGTTTGTTACAACCTCTTTATGGTAAGCATGCTCCTCGTCGTCACGGCTGGAAACACGGTGTACTTTTTGCTGGCCTGGGAGCTCATGTCGCTCACCTCCTACTGTTTAGTTATCTTTGAGCACCGTCGCCGCTCGACCGTCCGCGCGGGCTTGCTGTACTTCATCATGACCCATATCGCCACCGCCTGCCTGGTGCTCATGTTTGTGCTGCTAGCAAATAACAGCGGCTCACTGGCCTTTAACGACTTTCACACTGCGGCTTCGAATCTTTCCCCGCTCGCTGCCAGCGTTATTTTCCTGCTCGCTCTCATCGGCTTTGGCACGAAAGCCGGCATCATTCCGCTGCACGTGTGGTTGCCCGAGGCGCATCCGGCTGCTCCCTCTTCTATCTCGGCCCTCATGTCAGGTGTCATGATTAAAATGGGCATCTACATGCTCATCCGCGTCCTCTTTGAATTCACTCCCGCCGCTCCGCTCTGGTGGGGAATTCTCATTGTAGCTATCGGTGCGATCTCCTCCCTCCTGGGCGTGCTGTATGCGTTAACAGAACACGATATCAAGCGGCTTCTCGCCTACCACAGCGTGGAAAATATCGGCATTATTATGCTGGGTATCGGCAGCGCGGTAGTTTTTCTAGCCCAAGAAAAACCAGCCATCGCCGCTGTGGGTATAATCGCGTCGCTCTACCACACGCTGAATCACGCTGTCTTTAAAACGCTGCTCTTCTTGGGAGCCGGGGCAGTCGTCAGCCAAACAGGCACGACCAATATGGAAACGCACGGCGGGCTGATCAAGCGCATGCCCTGGACCGCTGGCTTTTTCCTCATCAGCTCGCTGGCAATCTCCGGCATCGTCCCGTTCAACGGTTTCATCAGTGAGTGGCTCACGTTCCAAACGCTCCTGCAAGGGATTAACAATGTCTCGGGGATCGTCAAAGTCACGTCGCTCGGTGCGATTGCTGCCCTCGCCTTCACCGGCGGCTTGGCCGCGGCTTGTTTCGTGAAAGCGTTCGGCATAACGTTTCTGGCACGGCCGCGCAGTGTGGAAAGTGAAGCGGCGCAGGAAGTAAGCAGGTGGGAGACAGGGAGTATGGCCGCCCTGGCCGCAGCCTGCATCGCGTTAAGCGTGCTAGCGAGCCGCGTGCTGGCCGAGCTACGTCACATCACCACGCTGCATCCCGCCTGGAGTGCAACAGTGCCGTTTATCACTGCCCGCGGCGCCACGCTCGCGCTCGATACCCACGGCTTCTCCCCGGCGACAATGGCGGCCGCAGTCCTCATCATAATCGCCGGCGTAGCGGCGGCGACGTGGTGGCTCACCCGCCGACGCCAAGTGGTGTTCGGCCCCACCTGGAATTGTGGTACCCCTCTCACGCCCCGGATGGAAATAACGGCCACGGCGTTTTCGCGCGCCCTGGTTGTTATTTTTCGCGGTATTTTACGCGGCACCAGGCAAACCAGCGTCGAGTACCACGATGCTCGCCTGCGCTATTTTCCCACGACCACCACAATCACGCTGCACGTGCCCAATCTGTACACGCGCTGGATGTATCGGCCAGCGGCTCAAGCCCTCTTTTTCGGCACACACCAATTACGCCGGATACAAACAGGCAACGTTCATGTCTATCTGCTGTACATCTTTCTAACCCTCGTCGGGTTAATGCTATGGGTAACCTGGTCCTCGTAAGTTCGCTCGTGCAGGCCGCGCTGCTGCCCGCACTTGCACCGCTCGTCGTCGGCGGGATCAAACTCCTCAAAGCCCGCCTCCAAAATCGGCGGGGAGCGCCCCTCTGGCAGCCGTATCGAAATCTGTGGAAGCTGTGGCACAAGGATGAAGTTATCTCCACAGACGCTTCGTGGATTTTTACGTGGGCGCCCTATGTTATGTTTGGCAGTACGCTCGTCGTTGCTGCCCTCATACCAGTTATAACACTCAGCGTGGCGCTGCCAGAGGCCAGCGATGTGCTCGTCATCGTGTACGCGGTTGCCCTGGGAATTTTCTTCATGGCGCTGGCCGGACTAGATGTAGGCAGCGCCTTTGGCGGTCTCGGCGCCAGCCGCGAAATGACGCTGTCTGCCCTGAACGAGGGTGGCCTCCTCTTCGCCATCCTGCCCGCAGCAATCGCAACCGGCACCACTCATCTGCCAACCATTATGGGCAGTCAGCTAGAACTAACCAGTTGGCACGTTGCGCCCTGGCTTCTGGCTGGCAGTGCGTTTTTCATCGCACTCCTTGCCGAAAATGCGCGCTATCCGTTCGATAATCCTGCCACGCACCTCGAATTAACGATGGTTCACGAAGCCATGATTCTGGAATACTCCGGCAAACGCCTCGCGCTCCTCGAGTGGACCGCTGCCACCAAACTGCTGCTGTTCACTGTCTTAGGGGTAAATATTTTCTGGCCAGGCAGTATCGCTAACCTTACCGCGCCACTTGCTTTGCTGAGCAGCTTCCTGGTGCTGCTCGTGAAAGTGGCGGTCGTGGCCGCGGCCATCGCCGCTGTTGAATCGAGTATGCCAAAATTGCGCTATTTTCGTTTGCCCGACCTCCTCTTCACCTCGTTTTTGTTGGGCGCAATTGCCATCATAATGGTCGCCCTCTAACGCAATGGAACCACTCCTCTCAGCCGTGCTCATCAGTCTCGCCGGCCTCGTGCTCTGTGCGGCACTAGCCATGCACGTCGTGCATCAGGAACGCATGCTGTTACTGCTGTACGTCATACAATCACTCTCCGTCACCGGCGTCCTGGGAGCGCTTGCCTGGCACGATCGCCTCCCCGGCCTCTTCTTGGCTTCGCTTATAACGTTACTCGTCAAAGGAATCGCGGCGCCGACCATGCTCAGCCGGCTTCTCGCCCGCCATACGCTCCGACCGACTGCCAGTCGCTACCTCAACTTGCCGCTCACGCTCCTGGTGCTCATCCTCCTGATCAGCTTCGCCCACGCCGCGCCTCTGGCGCCGCTCGCTGCGCTCGCACGTTCAGCGCCCCGAGCCCCGGCGCTGCTCCTGGGCAGCTTTTTCGTCTCGCTCTTTCTGCTCATCAATCGCCGCGGCGTGCTGTCGCAGATCATTGGCATGCTCTCGCTCGAGAATAGCGTCATTGCTCTGGGCGCTCTGCTGGGAGTGGAGCAAGCCGTGGGCCTTGAGCTCGGTATTGCGTTCGATATCATTCTGTGGGTAAGCATTGCCGCCTTTATGGTATCGCTGATCCAGCGACACTTCGGCACGCTGGACAGCACAGCGCTGCGCCACTTAAGCGAGTAACGATGCCCCT
>DATDVI010000032.1:0-4885 GCA_035290125.1 Candidatus Anderseniibacteriota bacterium | reverse complement strand
AGCGCAGTCTTGGCGGGTGAGCGCTAGGTGTGGATGTGCGGGCCTTCGCCTCGCCGGAGGCTGCGGCCACGCGAAGGAGGGCGGCGCATCTTAACGCCAGTCAACCTTTCCATTGCCCGCCCGACGATCTCTTTGTCGGTGTCGTAGGCGAGCAGCTCGATCGCCTCGTCAATTGGAGCCCAGGTGGCAGCGAGTAAGCCCTCTTCCTGCTGCGGCGTCAGCGTTTTTTGCTGGGTTGTCATCAGAAAATAATGGACAGTTTTGCGGACGAGGGCTTCTTCGGCTTGAAAAGAAAACCGGGTCACGCCGAGCTGCCCTTTGACCGACAAATCGGTGAGGCCGGCTTCTTCCTGTACCTCACGCCGCGCGGCGTCGGCGACTGTTTCATTAGCGCCGGGCTCCACGTGCCCTTTGGGCAACACCCACACTTCACCGCGTTTGTGCTCGGTTTTCAGGAGGGCTACCAGCCACTGGTTATTTTCTTGCCGGGCAGCCACGCCGCCTGCCGAGATTTCGCGCCGAATGCGGCGGGTTGTTTTTTTAGGGTGCTTCACCATTGGCGGCCAGGACCTTAGGGAATAATTTGGGCGATTGGTAGCGGCTATAGAATGTTTTGTCGATGAGGGTGTTGCCGGCCAGCGTTACCTGTTGCTTAACGTAGGCCTTGAGAGCCCCATTTGGCTGGCGATCATACGTTACGGGACCTGCGACTTCTACCTCGCGACCATCATTCGTTCCCCAGAATTCCATAAACAACTTGGTACCATCCAGGCGAGATTGAATCAGCAGGTAGCCAGGCGTGTTGTTGGTAAATTTCAAATCAGTTGAGGGCGGGTAAATCGTCGCATCGAGGCCGGGAGTGCCATAGTAGCGCACGGCGTAGGCGTGGTTGCGCCGATCGGTGATTTCGAGCCCGGCCTGCAAGGCAGCCCGAAAGACGGTGGTAGACACCTGACATAATCCCCCACCATATTCCGGGGTGGTAACATTATTCTTAATCACGAGCTCGGGGAGAAAGCCATGCTGACCATCGACGGGGCCCAAGTACTCATTGAACGAAAACTCTTCGCCAGGCGGAATGAGCAAGCCGTGGTACCGAGCGGTGCCGACTGTAATGTTGTGGATACGGTTTTTCGGTGAGCCGGCGAAATCTGACTCCCCGACGGCTAGCCGCGCGGTGAGTCCCAATTCCGTGATATCGGCTGCCTCGGTGACGGCCGGATTCACAATGTCAACGGCCAACGGTACGGTGCGGGCGTGCTGGGCGAGGCTGGCAGCAGCGTGGCCCATGGTGCGGTTTACATCCAGCGTACGGCCGATCTGCGGCAGGGCAAACTGGGTCACGCGCGGCGGGGTGTCGCCCTCGCTCGTGAGCTCAAAGCGGGCATTCACGGCTTCCTGGTTGATGTGAGGGGCCAGCGTGTTGGCCAGGTAATTATTGAGGCCAGCCTGATCTAGATTCACACCCAGAATAAGGTTGGCTGGGTTCTGGGGATCTGGTTGCGGCGCAAAAAACAACAAGCGTCGCAGCGTATTTGGCGCCATGTGAAATGTTTCTTCGTCATACGCGAAGTTGATTCCCTCGGCCAGGACCTCTTCCCCCAGCTGGCGAGCGGAAGCGACTTCATCATCGGTCACGCTTGGCGCTTGTTCACTGACGCGCAACACCAGCGGCGCGGACCAGGGGGTTTCTTTCTCAAGCCGCGCGACAATGTCTGCTACCAGGGAGCGGGTATCGATCTGCTCACCGCGGCGTGAGGGCACCAGCGTCAGCGGCGTGGCGCCGGTGAGGCTGAGGGTTGCATTCTGCGGCGGGGTGATGGTGTTTGGTACATGGCGCGCGACGCTCATGGCGAGCGCTTTGTCATCGATCGCCAGGCGCGGCTGAACGTCCCACTGCCCCGCTGCCAGGCTGGCAATGGTGGTCTGCGCAATTGCCTCTCGCGTGGCAGCCCGATCAACCCGTAGCCCCAGCTCGCGCAGCGGGAGCGAGGCTTGTTTTTCCCGCAGTTCAATGGTGACTGTCTGGTTCAGCAGGCTTTCTTCGTAGCGGGCGAGTACCAGCTCCAGCTGATCATGCCGGATACCCGTCAGCGACTGTCCCGCCAGTGATTGCCCGGGCAGGACGCGGCCAGCAAACACCAGCGGCGTCACCAGGATGACTCCGGCTACTACACTGACGATCGCAACGGCACTGGCCGCAGCGGCAGTAATTGCTTTCATATCACGCGTATACTCAGATTGATTGAAGCTTGCTTTTAGAAGTACACGAATTGATGCTTCGTGTCTAGTTGTAAATCACTTAACGTGGCAAAGCCGAGTACCGTAAGCATTTCCTCGCGGTTCAAGCCGCCTTTAGTAAAAGTTGTGCACCGAGAATTGCCACCGTCATGGCAAAGATTGCCTTAACAAAACTATTTCCCTGCCTGATCGCGATGTGCGCGCCGAGATAGCCACCTATGAGCATGCCGGCTAGCATCGCCACGCCATAGCTGTAATACACGACATCACTGAGGATAAAAATTAGCAATGACACGGATGCAAGCAAGAATCCTGGAATGCGTCTCGTGGCGTTGGCTTCTAGAGCTGTGAAGCCCATTAACCCCATCATAATGATCATTAAGACCATGCCGATGCCGGCACCAAAGGCGGCTTGCAGAACGAGAATAATAAAATAAAAAATGTAGCCGAGCATTTCTTGCCACGGTTTGGGTTGGGAGCGCGCTACGCCAATATTTTTCAGAAAAATGAATGGTAGAGAGGCAAGCATCATCACACCAACAACTTTTTCAATCAGTGCATCGCTGGAGAGAATCAGTAGGCGCGTGCCAATAATGGCAGCGGCAATGCTCAATATAGACAGAAACACCACATGCTCTCGGCGGACATGTTCTGTCTGACGAAATTTTGCGAGTGACCCAAGCGTTACGCCCAGCGCCCCGAATTTTGTGGTCGCTACGGCTACCTGCGGCGGCAGGCCGATGAGAATGAAAAATGGCGCGGAGATGAGCCCGCCGCCCCCGCCGGCCAGACCACTAAGCAGACTGGCACCAACTCCGACTAAAAACGTCCAGAGGAGATCAAGGTTCATTGAGGTTACTTGGCGGCCTTAATAGCAACTTTTGGTTAGGTCAGGATCTTCGGCTTAAGTTTTTTTGCCTCTCGCAGGAAGAAGGCTTGCCACTCCTGGTCAGAAACTTCAGTAATCATGCGCGGATAATCTTTTACCACGTCTGCCTTAGTGAATTGGGTGCCAAGTTGCAGCGGGTCAAGATAATAATCAAATTTTTCCTGAGCCAAAGCAACTAGATTTTCGATCGGTAAATTTTTATTCTGACAGATAAAAAATAAATCAATGTAGTCCCGGGCGCGGGATTGTTGATAAATGGTGAATAGTTTATTGACAGCGATATCGAGGAGACTATCAATAGCGATGCCAGCGTAGGTGCTGCCTGCTTCGATGCGAGGAAACGGATAATAGGTAAACTCTGTTTTTAGAACATTCATACCAGCGTGGAGAAAAAATATATTCCGGTTAAAACTTTGCTGAAAGTCTATTTTAGTCACGCCGAGGTCTGTTTGGATGGTGTGGAGAAAGGTGGTAACCGCCGGTACATCAATTTCTTGTTCCGAAAAGAAATCAAGGTCTTCAGAGTGGCGATGGCGTAAGTAAAAGCCAGCCAGGGCGGTGCCACCGGTTAGGTAAAACTGATTGGCGAGGCCCCCCGTCGCACCAAGCTTGTGCAGAAAGGCACGCTGCTGGTCAGTGACTAGTGGCGCTATCATCGAGCAGTAGGTTCAGATATCGACGACGAGCCGGGTCAATGCGCAGTTGGGGCAATTGCGATCGCAGGTCCCGGGCTGAAATTTTTTCTTGCCCAAGACCGAAATTGATAAGCTGCTCAAGCCGCCAGCGCTGGTATTCATCCGGGTGTTTCTTGAGCTCTTCTTCGTTGACTGACCAGTTGTGCATGTCATTATTTTACCATATTTTCCTGTCTTTGCCAATGTTCAGTCGGCGGCTTTGATGGCGACCGAGGTCTTCTCCCCCACTTTCAGACTGCGGGATGAACCCTCGATGGGCAGGTGCATGGAGAACGTGCTGCCCTCATTCGGCCCGGGACTTTCCACCTCGACCCGGCCATGGTGTTCTTCCACCATTTGCTTCGCCACATACAGCCCCAGGCCCGTGCCCTCAGTGTGGAAGCGGTCGGCGCCGCCGACGCGGGTAAACTTACTAAAGAGGCGATTCATTTCTTCCGGCTGCAAGCCCTTGCCGGTATCCGTGACGGCAAAGATTAACTCATCACCCTGGCGGCGGACGGTGACATCGATCCGGCCGGCCGGGGTGTACTTAATGGCGTTGTCGATAAAGTTGAGCATGACCTGGCGTATGCGCTGGCGGTCGACGACGGCGTGCGGCAGGGGTTGGGCGGGCTCTTCAAACTCCAGCTGCAATTTCTTCTTGTTGGCATTGGGCAGCAAATCCCGCACCATCTCGCGGACCATCTCCACCAGATCAACCGATTCCAGGTTTAGCTCCAGGCGGCCGCTCTCGATGCGGGAAATATCGAGCAGGCCTTTAATGAGCTCAATTAAGCGATCGGCGCTGACCTCGAGAATATCCAGAATGGGCCGCTGCTTGGGCGGGGTGGCGCCGAAGTCTCCCTCTTTGATCATGGAGAGGTAGCCACGCAAGGCAGTGAGCGGTGTGTAGAGCTGGTGGCTGGCGATGCTTAAGAACTCACTCTTGGCTTTGTCTAAGTCGCGCAACTGATCGTTGGCGACGGCCAGTTCAGAAGTAGCGCGCTGGACTTCGACCTTTAACTTTTGGCCGAACTCCAAGGACTCCTGATACAGGCGGGCGTTTTCAAGCGCAGTCGCC
>DATDVI010000031.1:0-20868 GCA_035290125.1 Candidatus Anderseniibacteriota bacterium | reverse complement strand
CGTCCGCACCGCAATCGACATGCCAATAATCCCTGAGACCGCCGATGAAGCCGCTCCTAGCAGAAAGGCAACCGCAGTGGGTCCCGCGAGCTGCGGTTGACTGGAAAGGGTATAGGCAATCCAGAGACCGGCTGCCACCAGCACGCTAATCAAACCAATCGTCCGGTACTGGCGATACAAAAAAGCCCGAGCGCCAGCCCGAATAGCCTCGGCGACCTTGATCATCGCCGGCGTCCCCTGATCCTTTTTCATGATCCAGCTCAGCAGCCAGGACACAAAGACCAAGCCAAGGACTGGCGTTGCCAACGCAATAACTAAAGCATTCATGGTGTGATCCTAGCCAAAAAAGGCCCTTTTTGGCAACTACGCTTGCAGCTGACTAGAGTTTCTTGATAACGTCGCGGGCTCCATCCACGCTCGAAGATAAGACGTTCTTGACCGCCTCCACGCTTTCACTGCTCACATTTTCCACCGCTTCAATCGCTCCTTTGACCGCGTGTTCGGTCGCCATAACAACATCGCCGCCCACGTCGCGTACTGCTTCAACCGCTCCACTGACCGCTTTCACGGCCGCTTCGGTGACATCTACTCCCATCTCGCTGGCGCCGGTAACCGCACTGCGGACCGTATGCTTCACGACCTGGACCGCATCCCCGCCTGCTTCAGCGACGCCTTTCAGCGTGCCGTGAGTCACGCCGCCAACTGCCTCCACTCCCGCTGCCCCCACTTCACGCACGCCGTGCAGCGCACCGATGACGGCATCGCTCACGCCGCTCGTGGCAGCGCTCGTAACATCGCTCGCTCCTGCAAAGAGCGACACCACATTCCCCCGTACGGTTTCGAGCACCGTATCGTACACTTCATCGGTGCCTTTCAGGACACCAATGATCGTGTCTTTCATTTTATTTCCGACCTCTCCCAACATACTGTCTGCCATATAAAAAATAGTAAGCTAAGAATAATAGCTCAAGTGTAGCACGCCCTCAGTTAAAATGCCTGTTGATTCAACCGCCGCTCAACAAGTTGGCTGGTGCCAATTGCGCCGAACACGATGAAGACGTAGACCACGAGTGCCACGGGAAGAGTCACAGGAATCGAGCGGAGCATCCCCAAGACAAATGCCGAGTACCACGACGTGAATGATACAGCTCCGAGCGCAAAGGCGAGTCGCCGGTAGCGCCGCATCTCGCTCGTCCGCGGCAGGTGATCCTGGCCAAAGGTGAATGTGATCATGCGCGGCGCAATAACCAAATTCAAGAATGCGCCGTTCACCAAAATAATGCTCACGACTATCATCTTTGTTAAGAACTTTGCCGAAGCGTTCAGCGTTTCAGCCTGCGGCAAGTACAACCCCACGCCGCTAATAATTAAAATCGCCAGGCCCAACCAGATGATTTGCGACATAATTTTCATGACCTCGGCCTCATACGGAGCGATCTTAAAGTCTTTGAGGAATCGGAAAAAGAGCAAGTCCGAAATCGTCGCGCCACCCAGCCCAAACACCAGCCCCAGCAGGTGGATGCCGACGATAACCCCTTTGGTTTCTGCTAAGAGCGACACAATGCCTCCCGGCGCTGTGCTGACAGCCACGAAGAAAATAACCGTGCACAGGCTGGCCGAGAATAAGCACCAGGAGCACCACTGCTTAATGGCCACGGCCTGAATAAACGTTAGATAGAGCGAAAATAAGAACGCCGCCGTCGTGATAATCAGCAGGACAAATGAAACTGGCACTGTTTTAAGCTCCGGCACCACGGCCAGCAGAATATAGCTAGCCGCGATGAGACCGTAATACGCCATCCCCAAGAGTTCTACGGGAACGCCCAAAAATTTTGCCCAGTCGCTATGAATAACCGGGTCACAATGCGCGTGCAGCGGGCAGACTAAGGTTTGCTTGCGCTGTTTTTTATTATGAATATACGCCGCGACAACCAGGCCAATAATAGCCAAAATAATCGTCACAAGCATCGGCAAGTATGCTGGCATAGGGGCTAGTGTAGCATCGCGGAATGATATAATAAAATCAGTGAAATTTACTAAAGCACAACAACAAACAATATCATCAATTTTTGCTGGCATGGGCCATGTCTTTCTAGCCTCGCTATTTCTGCCCTATTTGATCGACTCATTCCAGCCAGGTGTAGCGATTCTAGGACTCATCGAAGCCCTTGCTGCGTGGGCGCTGAGCGTTATACTTGCTGTTGAAGTATGATTTTCACGACCGACAGTCTCATTTTCTTTTATCTCGCTGGTGCTGTGGCGATGGTTGTTTTAGCGACCATCGCTTACCTTGGTTTACGCAAGGAGTAAGTATGGATCCAACGAACCCTTTCTGGATTTTTCTGACCCTGGCATTGATCGCCATGGCTTTGGTCCTCGGCTGGTCGGCAACACATCATCCCGCGCATAAGCGAAAGTAAAAAGCTCGGTACGTTTCCGTCCGAGCTGTAACAACTGCACAGATTCTGCGGCATGTCGCGTTTAGTGTTCCAGGTCAATGCATTCCAGCGGCGCCAAAGTAACGCTGATCATGTCTTTCCTGTCCACATACACGATCACCCATTTAGTGTGATAAAGCCGAACAACTGTACCTGGCTTCGCCTCCGAAAAATCACCGAGCTGGAACAGCAGGCCCCGCGTGGCCTTGATACCAACATGACCATAGCTGCGATGCGTTGGCCACAAAACCTCAATTGTCGGAATATTCCATCTCGCGCAACCTTGCCGCCAGTCTGACCTGTCGCACATGGCTTCAGCATCAGCAGCGCTAAGGCCAAGTGTATTCTTGAGCCAGTTAGCCTGTCTATGCTTTATAAGTCTTGCCGACATAGGATAACTAACAGGATAACTAGGTTGATCATCATCCATGAAATATTCCGGCCAAGCTCGCCGATAACCTGCCAGCACTTCCGAATCCCGAGCTGAAAGGATACGTAACTTCACTTGATCATTTTTACACCCCGCAAGTGCCGCAAAATTATTTTTCATAACGGCCTCCAAAATTGTTGAAGAACTAGTCCAGCCGGCCAGGATACTACCATCTCATACCAACAAAGTCAAAATCAGGTTTGTAAGTAAGTTCGGGCATCGCTTTCCTCCCTGAACTTCGGGGAGGGTGGTCGAGCGAAGCGAGACAGAGGGGTAAATGGCGCTACCGCCGCTTTTTCTTCAGCACGGTATGTACGGCTGCCACAATGGCATCCGCATCCATTTTGTACTTCTTGAGCAACTGCGCTGGCTCGCCCGATTCCCCGAACGAATCGTGCATGCCAATAAATGTCATCGGCACCGGATACGTGGTAGCCAGGTGCTCGGCAATGGCACTCCCCAACCCCCCAGCCACCTGGTGCTCTTCAGCCGTGACAATGACCCCGCAATCTCGAGCAGCTTTTTCAATAGTCTTTTCATCCAGTGGTTTCACTGACGGGCTATTAATCACCCGGCAGGAAATATTTTTTTCAATTAAGCGATCGGCTGCCACTAGCGCCGCATGCACAATCGGCCCCGCCGCGATGATAGCAACATCTTTACCGTCTCGAAATAATTGGGCTTTGCCCACTTGAAATGGCGTTTTGGCGGTCGTAAAAGCTGGCGTCCCCGCCCTCGCAAAGCGAAAATAAAACGGGCCCGGAGTCGCCGCCGCAGCGTGCACGACTTTTCTCGTCTCCTCCGCGTCGCACGGCACTAAAACCGTCATCCGCGGCAGCACGCGCGTGAGCGCAATATCTTCCATCGCCTGGTGCGTGGCGCCGTCCGGCCCAACGGAAATGCCGGTGTGCGCCCCGGCATATTTAACATTCGCGTTATTATAGCAGCCCGAGATGCGCACCTGGTCCCAATTTCTACCCGGGCAGAAAACGGCGTAGGTTGAGACAAAAGGAATTTTTCCGGATAGCGCCAGCCCAACCGCCACGTTTGCCATATTTTGCTCCTGGATTCCCATTTGAATAAATCGCTCCGGGAAACGGTCGCGAAACTTAGCCGCCCGAGTAGAGTCAGCTAAATCGGCGCACAACACCACTACATCGTCGTTTTCTTCGCCCAGCTCCACCAGCCCCAACCCGAAACCGTCCCGTGTGGGCGCTAATTCAACTTCCTTGCTTAACGTATTGCGCTTGAGGTGTGCGTCCTTGGTAAACATAGGTTAAAGATCAGAATTAGTAATTCTACCACCCAAGGTGCGTAGCTGCTTGAGCGCAACTGCTCCCTGCTGGTCTTTTGGCGGTGTCAACTCCGTTTCTACCGATCCTGGTGGACTGCCGTGCCAGCGATAATCAAATTCCATAAAATCAACACCCTTGCCGGGTATCGTATGGGCGATAATTGCCACTGGCTTTTCCACAATCGCTCTCGCCTCACTACAGGCGTCGATCACCTGCTCAATATTATGGCCATCGATTTCAATAACATGCCAGCCGAACGCTTCATATCGTTCCACCATAGGCTCCTTAGTCATGATCCTCTCCGTCGGACCATCGATTTGAATATTATTGCGATCCACAATCACCGTCAGGTGGCCCAATCGATAATGGCCGGCAAACATAATGGCTTCCCAGGTTGACCCTTCGTCGTGCTCCCCGTCGGACAAAACGCAGTACGTCTGATATGCCAGCCTGTCTAAAGTTCCTGCCCACGCCACGCCACAAGCAATCGACAAACCCTGGCCTAAACTTGCTGCGGTGGTCTCCACTCCCGGCACTGTTAAGCGGTCCATGTGTCCCTGTAGTCGGGTACCAAGCTGGCGCAACGTTTTAAGTTCTTCCACCGGGAAAAATCCTGCCCGGGCCAAAACCGCATACCAAACCGGCGCCGTGTGGCCACAGGAGACAATGAGCCGATCCCGGTCTTTCCGATGCGGCCGCTTACTATCAATGTTCAGAACGTTGAAATACAGAGCCGTCGCAATGTCGGCCAAATCCAGCGGCCCGGCGCTATGCCCGCTGCCTGCGGCGAGCAACATCTTTATAATGTCCTGGCGAACAGTATTCGCCATGCGCTTTAAATCATCGAGCTCAGTTAAGCGCTGCATCTCTTGTAGTATATCGCATTTAGGTTTTTACTGCCGCCGCAGCCAGGAGCTGCAACTGTCGCAGGTTTTCCGCTGGATTACCCGCCGCAAAAATTGCCGTGTTGGCACAGATCATGCGAGCCCCCGCCGCGACGTACGATCCGATCGTTTCTTTACTCACGCCCCCATCAACTGCAATGGGCAGCGTCGGGTGCGCCTCTCGCCAGGCGCCTATCCGCCGGAACACATGCGGGTCGATCGCTTGTCCGCCCCAGCCCGGCTGCACCCCCAGGAACATCACGTAATCGAGTACGTCAAGATACTCTTCCAGTCGTTCCGGCGGGCTAGCTGGGTTAAGGGCAAGAGCCAGCTCGGTTTGGGTCTCACTGTGCAGCTTGGTATACACGTTCCGCACCTCCCCGGTGCCGCTGAATGATTCGAGGTGAAAAATACACCGCGCCGGACGCAGATCAATGACCGCATCCACAAAATTACCCGGTGTGTGGACCATTAAATGTAATTCAATCTTCTCGCTTTCCGGCAGACGCTTGAATTGCGCAATGTCACGAAACGTTCCCTCCCCCGCAAAAATGCCATCGGTGATATCGATCTGAATATGCCCGGCTACCTGCTGCACCGCACGCCACTCCTCCTCAATTTTTTCCCAGGTCGTCCGCAGAATGGATGGGACAATCTCAACGTTCATATGCAGCAATCTTATTTATTCGACGAACATGCCGCTCCTCTCCAGAAAACGTCGCGGTCAGCCAAGCCCGAACGACGTCTTTAGCCTGCTTCTCACTAAGATAACGAGCTCCGAGTGCTAGGACATTAATATCATCATCACGCTTGGCTGCTTGTGCTATCGCGGGGTCGTGAATGAGTCCCGCCCGTACACCTTTTACTTTATCGGCCACTACTGCCATGCCTACACCCGAACCGCAAATGGCAATTCCCAGGCGATGACGGGGATCTTCAGCAACTAAGTGGGCCAGCCGAATGCCGAAATCCGGGTAGTCATCGGCTGCGTCATACTGCTGTGGTCCTACATCCTGTACCTCGCGCCCCTCTGCCAGCAGCCAATCGCGCAGGGCATTCTTCAGAGCAAAACCATTATGATCTGCGGTGATATATACTTTCATATTAAAATAATATACTAACAGCATGTCGCATCCTCGGCATTTTGGCTATCCCATTGCTGTACTCGTCCTCACGATAATATTGCCGCTGGCAATACCACGAGATTCAGAGTATCTAGCGGTGGCGGGGCGCGATAGTTTCGCCGCTCATTGGCCGCTCGATGCGACCCACACCGTCGGTCAAACGCTTACCTCGCGCCACCGCAACCTCAGCGGCGCATCGATTGTGCTAGTTCCATATCGCGGTCAGCCCCAAGGCACCATTACCTTGTCGGTTAAAAATGAAGCGGGGCAGGAGGTAGCCCGCTCCTCTTTACCTGCGAGCACTATCAAAGACGACACAGCCGCCTCATTCCCGCTGCCCGTTATTCGTCGTATTGCCGGCCAGCAGCTGCGGCTCGATCTTACCAGCGACCATCCCGAGGCACACGTGGGGGTACGTTTTGAGCCCAACGAAGATGCAATTCTGCATGGCACCGCACTTCGCAACGGCCAACTCGCACCGGGCGATCTTGCGCTGAAAATAAGCCGCCGGACAAACATGTATGGTCGCCTGGTCGACAATTTGCGCGCTCGGCCTGAGCTATTGCATCTGAGCCTGACTGCCGCCATGACTGGCCTGGTAATGGCGGGGCTCGCGTGGTGGGCGAAAAGCCCCCGCCGGCTTTTCCTTGCGGCTTGCCTCATAATAATTCTCATTCTTCCCTGGCGCCTATTAATAGTCCCGGAAGTAAGAGGCGAGTCGGGCGGTGATGCCTACAACTTTCTGTTTATCATGCAGCGCATCCAGCAGCACGGCCAATGGTATCATCCACAGGAAAAGCGCTTGCCCGCCTGGCCGCTCGTGTTATTACCAACGACGTTGGTTACCAATGACACCTTAACCGCGGCCCGAGTGATAAACCAGCTGATCGCAGCATCCACATTAAGCTTATTAGTAGTTATTGGTCTGCAGCTAAAATTGCCGCCTGCCGCGGTACTATTCGCCGTTATGCTGACTGCATTTAATCGCGATTTTCTCTTCACCTCATTTCGACCGCTTGCCTATCCGCTCACCGGCCTGCTCTCGCTGGGCTCGCTGTGTCTTATTTTTTGGGCACGCTCGCGCCCAAGCTATGTGATGTTCGCTGGTCTTCTCTTAGGCGCCGCCGGTCAAACTCGGCAAGAAGCGCTGCTGGCCGGCGCCGCGGTCGTCACCGTGGCAGGCGGGGTGTGGCTATATGAGAAAAAATGGCGCACGGCCCTAGCCCTCTTCCTGCCTTGGCTGGTCGTTGTCGCCCCCTATTTTATCGCTAACGCTGTCATGTTCGGCAATCCGCTCTACTCTGGATACCTTGATCATCCAGTTACCAATCCACGCCTATCGGCTGGGGAAATTAAGGAACACTTTGAGTTGGCCTGGGCAGTCGTAAGTAGCACCTGGTGGCCGGCCTGGCGCCAGCAAATGCGGATTGAGTCCAACTCGTTCACCGTGCTCTCCTTTTTGGCAGCCATTTTTCTGGGCCTGGTGGTGCCGGCTCTCTCGCGCCGCATCCCACGCTTGAAAACGGTGTTTGAAATCGTGGCCGCACCAGCACTTGTCGTTGCCGCCCTCGCAACCGCTCAGCTTCTAGTAGCAAAGCCACTTACTGTACACACAAACAGCACGATTTGGCTCGTTATGTTATCGGGGTTGGGCGCGTTAGTCCTGCTCGATCGGGCACTACAACAGCTAAAACCTCTCAACACCACCAGTCTGAACGACACGGGGGGCGGTAAAATCGCGCTGGTAACTATCATGGCACTATCGCTGTTTATCATCGCCACCTGGGTTCATCCGGTCGAAAAAACATATTTTTCTTTCTGGCCATATCTGGGGCTTACCGCCGGCCTTGGTCTCAGCACAATTATCGCGGCCCTGGCAGAGCGCTCTCGCCCAAAGGCGCCAAGCCTCTCGCGCTTTATGTGTACTGCGCTGGTTGTAGCCATCGCCGCTTTCCCCTTGCTGCACAGCGCCATCACCTTCCCCGCAGCCATCGACTATGCAAATCGAAAAAATATACCCGATTATCTTTTGTACGAGGCCGCTCGCGCACTGTCAACAGAAACTGGGCGGGTTGCGCTACGCCACGAGTCTCTACCTGCCATATATTACTTATCTGAACGAGTCATCCGCTTTCCCGAAACAGAAGCTGAGCCATCACCTCAGGAGCTGGCTAGGCACGATGTCCGTTGGCTCATCTGGTTCTCCAACGATCCGCTATTCAATTCCTACGCCGAAAAGCCAGATGTATATCCCGTGTTCTTCTCCGCTCACGGAGAAACTAATGATGATGAATTATTAGAAGTGCGCGTTTTGCAACTGAGATAAACGATCAAGGGCGTTCTTTCTTCTCAAAATCCAGCGCGATAGAATTCACACAGTAACGCTTACCGGAAGCCGGGCGGCCATCCGGCATCTGCGTGGGCCCGTCATCAAATACATGTCCCAAGTGAGCGCCGCATCTGCTGCAGGCAATTTCAATCCGCCGCATCCCCATACTCTCGTCTATCGCGGTAGTGACGGCGTCACTTTTCATGGGATCAACAAAACTCGGCCAACCGGAGCCTGAATCATATTTCTCATCGGACGAAAAAAGCTTCTGGCCGCACGCTTTACAGTGATACACGCCCTTTTCTTTAAAGTCATTATAAATACCCGAAAACGGTGCCTCCGTCCCTTTATTACGGATCACGTCACGTTCCTCGGGTGTGAGCTTCTTCTCCTGTTTCATCAGTCATCCTAGACACTTTGATTCATCGTACTACTACTAGTCGAGTGATTCGCACCCGGTGCACAGTAACGGCAATCTTTCGTGTGCGTTGCTGCCAGGTACACACCACCTAAGCCAACCAACACGTACACAATGCGCAGCAGCCCTGGCACGCCACCCAGAATCGCTTCTACCAGGTTAAACTGAAACAATCCCACCAAGCCCCAATTCAGCGCGCCGACAATGACCAGAATAAAGCTGACCAAATGAATTCCTTTGTTATGCATACATCGTCACCTCCTTATCATTCATACCTTACAGTAAGCATAGAGCAAGCGTACCACATTCGGTACCGGGATTTTGCTACTGTGTGTTGACAATTCACTATCGCTGCAAATACAAATAAAGCATCGTTCCTTTTGCTCCTTTCACACTTCCTCAAGTGGAGGCTCATAGAATGATTCTGATTACTCAGGCAGATTATGAACAATACGGCTGCCCACACTGCGGTTCAAGGACCACAGAAATATGTTTCGATTTCATCACCAGGCCTATTAAGGCGGCTATCAGGAAATGTACAACTGATAGTACAACCGCGCGTCGAAAAAAGCAGGGCTGTGGCAATAAGTTCGGGACCGTTACTAACAGCGATAGGCTTCCTTTTACGATCGCATATTGTGATTCGCAACCACGTGTGCAACCGCATCCGTTAGCTCCCGCCGAAATTGACACAAAATAGTAAATGCGCTAAACTGCTGCCCGGTCCATTTGGATCATTTGTGTCTGTTCTCCCAAAAGAAATAACCCCTTTAACCGGAGGAAAACAATGCTTCGCCTCGATCAGTACATCCGCTTCTTTGTGCAGGACACCCCGTTCATCATGTCGCTCGATCTACAGAGCGCCTCAAATGAATGGGTGATCCGGCCAGAAAGACTAGACGAGGTAGTGCCAGGGAAATTTAAAGCCCTACAGCAGCTCCTCGCCGAAAAAACCGACGCCCGGCTCGAGAACAATACGGTGATCGTTGACATCGGTTGGGCCCAGTGCCACCTCATTACCGACGGCATTGCCCTGCAGCCAAACTGGAATGGCGAAACGCTTGATGGTCTTCTATCAGCAACGGCGTGCTTAATTGCTCACACGCTGTCATTACTCGCCGAAACCTGGGACATTCACCGCTTCCGGTGCCACTGGGGCAAGAAGATCCAATACAGGAAATTCGGAAACTGGCGCGCAGTAGAACTCATGGACCCCCTGGTCGCACTCTGCGTGCAACGCAGCGAGGACGCCAGCGACGAAGACCGCGAGTTAATCCGTCTGTACGAACACCTGGGCCTCATCACGCTAGTCACAGACATAGATGACCACGATGACCTCGGCAACTTCCTCGACTTTGAGCCGGACGATTGGGACGAACGCCTTGAGTTGTATGACGACGATGAGGAGCCCTGGGACGATGATGATCTTTTGGACGAACGCACGGACAGGTATTGGAGAGACAAGCATTGGGATGAATACTGCCGGCAGATGCTCGTGCAAAATTAACAGTTCGATTCGCCGCCACGGCCGCTCTTTCAAGTCAATCAGAACGCTTAACGCCGCTCGGCTTGTTCACGTTTATCTCTTCGAGAGATCGTGACCCAAGCCAGCGGCTTTTTTCTGGCGAAAATGCGCAAAATGCGCTATGTTCTACAACACTATTCCGGGATCGTCTAACGGCAGGACCGTTAGATTCGGAACTCGGGTAGCTGTGTATACTGCAATGAGTAGTCTTACTCCGGGATCGTCTAACGGCAGGACGTCAGGCTCTGAACCTGAAAATCGGGGTTCGAATCCCTGTCCCGGAACACTGGTTCGCCCGGCATACGCCGGGCGCCCGGAGCATTTCGGGCGAATCCAAGTCCCGGAACACTAACTGTCGAGACTAGGGCCAATACCATACTATAAAGCGCATGCTGTCGAAGCATACGTGGCTGCTTATTGCGAGCATCGTGGTGCTCGTCGTCGTCAGTCTCGCCTGGCTGCCGGCCGTTCAGCGCGGGCAAACCGATACCCCCCACTACGAGCGAATTGCGCAGGAGGTCTTAATCTGGCGCAGCGGTGCCAGCAGCGGCATTCACAGTGAGTACCCGCCGCTGATTACCGCGGTGTTTGCCATTATCAATACTATCGCGGAGCAGTTAGACATAACTTTCTTAACTGCCTGGCTGATCACGCTTGGCGTCGTGCTTATTGCTGCCGTGCTCTACGCTGCCTGGCGTTTAACACCGGCCGATCCCTGGCTAATCATCGCCAGCGTTGCGCTGTGTGGATTGCTGCTCGGCGGCACGCTAGTGCTTGGCCGCTACGATATTCTGGTCGCGCTGTTGTTGTTGCTCTGCTGGCGATCGCTTGCGTCGCATCGCTACATGGACAGCGGCCTCTGGCTATTACTAGCCGCGGGCTTAAAACTCGTGCCGCTGTGTCTCTTGCCGCTCTTACTTCTCCACACACCACGTCCGCAGCGCCGCCGTATTCTAGTCGGCGCAAGTTTAGGCGTGCTACTAGCACTAGCTATCCCGCTGATAGCGATTGGCCCGCGCGGCATACTGACAAATACACACCACATGTTGGCCTACCACGGTGAGCGCGGCGTCGGCATTGAGAGCCTATGGTCGACGACGAGCATGCTGTTACACAGCTCTCAGGGACTTCGCAGCTCCATCGATTTTCACCACGGCGCCTTTCACAACGCTGATCTACCACCTTTCGTCCCCACGCTGGCTGCCGCCATTATGGGCGCCGGATTAGTGGGCATTTATATCACCGCCTGGCGGCGCGCCAGGACTCACAAAAATAGTTTCTTGTGGTCAATGCTCACAATTCTCTTGTGGGTGCTCGCGATCAGTCCCCTGCTCTCTCCTCAATATCTCCTCTGGGTGATCGTGCCAATGTTTGCCTGGGTTGCTGAGCGAGCAGCCTCCGGCTCATTCTCCCCGCTGGCGCTCATCGCTGTGGCTCTAGCACTGAGTACGCAGTGGGTGTACCCGTGGCACTTCGGTGAGTTGTGGTACCAGCAGTCGCTGCCGCTTGTTGTACTAGTACACATACGCAATGTCGCGCTCGTAGCACTGGCGTGCTTTCTGTATCTAGCACAAGTAGATAAAAAAATAGCCCAGGGGTCGAAAAAACTTCCAGGAAAACTTGAGGCCGAAGATGCTCCAGGTCATCGGCAGCATCACAATCTTCAAGTACTGGAACTTAATTGGAACACTGTTTACTCTAAAAAAGAGGATTGATAAAAAATCGTTCTTTTACAAAGGAGCACGGCATGGACCCATACCGGCAGTACATGCTTTGGGTGAACAAGGCTCAATATCTTGAGACACTGGCCCGCCAACACAAAGATGTCGCCGCGCTAAAGTTAGTACACCAATTTCTTTCTGTCATGTTGCAGATTGATCAGTTATGGCGAGCATTCCACGAAGCACCGCTGCCTACCGTTGCCTCTCTCGGACAACATTTACGAGTTTCACCGGACGGTGAACTTTACGCTCTTTCCGAGAACGCGACGTACTTTCGCCTCAGCTTCGTCAAACTTGATCTAACAGATTTTCACGATACACACGATGGCAGCACAATACTCATGATGAAGTCAAAAGTTTTCCGGCATTTTCTCGACCGGGTTAACGAGAAGTTACGTGAGTTCTCTCATCACTAAGCCGCTGGACTCTAACCATCCACGGCTTTTTTCTTGACCGGTGGATAAAAAATAGGCCCCGCTTATGAATTGTTGTTTTTGAGCAACAACGCATTGTCAGGGGGCCCAGAAAATTTGTCGGTACAACTGTGACCCAACTATGATAACCGCGATAGCCGATAGTATCACCGCTAGGACTGATTTAACAGTCGGCCGCAGGTAATACTGCCTCAGCCAGTCTTCTAGCTTCAGTGGCTCTGTCTCGGCATTTAATATGCGATATTTCTTTCCGGAAAACGGCGCGAGCCAAGCTAGCCCTCCTGGATCAGCAGTGTCGTCAATAAAATGAGCCAGCAGGCACGCACTGATTACTGAAGCCCAAAATACCGAAAACCAAACGACGGTCGTAAAGATGGAAATAACCAACAGCGGGTAGTGAGTTACATCGCGGTGATGAGTCGGTGCAATATGCTTTGGCAAACATAACCACATGGGAATACTTACATCGGGCAGTAGCGCAGCGCCGGCGCCCACAGCGTAGATGAGTAGCGTCGGCGCCTTGGCGAATACCAGGCACAACAGGTGAGCGATGATTATCCCGCTCGAAGCATCAAGCGATGCCGCCAAGGCCATGCCGTAGAACAGTACATATCGGTTCATCAGAAACCTCGATTGTTTGGAAAGAGCTAACTAGGCAGGAAGTTTCTTATATAATGATTATGTAACTGTGTCAATCAGCTAAATTACAGCCGATCAGCGCGCATGATATCCGGCGTCGGCAATAAATCCCCTTCCAGCACCTGATCAAATTCCGTATCAATATACTCGACCTGCTCCCCCACTTCAGCCAGAAAACGCGACGGCAGCTGCGGCTCATACGTGCCGCCGCGCCAGCGCGTTTGCGCGTAGGTAATTATCAAGCGCCGCTTGGCTCGCGTCATACCCACGTAGAGTAGGCGCCGCTCTTCTTCGATTTGCGCCTGGCTTTTCAGGCTATTAAGGTGTGGCAACAAGCCCTCCTCGCACCCTGTCACAATCACCGTCTCGAATTCCAGCCCCTTCGAAGCGTGGAGCGTCATACAAGTCACCCGATCATGCTCTTCTTCCAGCGTATCAATATCACTCAGCAGCGCCACTTCTTCCAGAAATTTCTGGGGGTCGGTGTACGCAGCGGTAACATTAAAAAGTTCCTCAATATTTTCCCAGCGCTCGGCGCCATCAACCTGCGCCTTCAAATAAGCTTCATAACCGCTGTGGGTGAGCAAGTAGATCAGAAGATCGGCCACGCTGGCAAACGATTGCGTGCGGGCTGCTGCCACCGACCGCATCAGGGCTCCCACCGCCGGCCGCCGCGTACTCTCCTGGACCAGAATATCGCTCAAGGCCTGCTCCATGGCGGCGGCCATAGCTTCCCAGCGCGCCAGCGTCTTCGGCCCAATTCCGCGCCAGAGCGCCTCCGCAATCCGCGTCAGTGGCAGCGCTGTGCCGCTCACCCAAAACTGCAAAAAAGCCAGTGCGTCCTTAATCTCGCGCCGCTCGTAAAAACGCCAGCCGCCCACAATGGTATACGGGATGCCATGGGTTAAAAATTCTTCTTCAAACGCGCGCGATTGCGCATTGGTGCGATACAAAATAGTGATACCACCCCGGCGCTGGCCCTGTCCGGTGGCCGCCTCTACAATGTGCCGTACCCACACCGCTTCATGCCGACTGCTGGGCAGTGACACCAGCTGCACTGCCTCGCCCGCCTCCTGCGTTGTCCACAGTTGTTTGTGTTTCTGAGCGGTATTCGCCGCAATGACCTGCCCGGCCACGGTTAGAATTGGCTGGGTGGAACGGTAGTTGCGCGTTAAATAAAAAGTCGCACAGCGTGAGAACGTTTGCTCGAACTGCAAGATATTCTCAACGCGCGCTCCCCGCCAGGAATAGATTGCCTGGTAATCATCGCCCACCACGCAGATATTCTCCTCCGGCCCAGCCAGCAATCTAAGCCAGTTCGCCTGAATGACATTTGTATCTTGATACTCATCAACCGAGATGTACCGCCAGCGCTGCTGGTAGTGTGCCCGCACCGCGGCATTGCTTTGCAGCAGGCGCAGCGGCTGGATTAACAAATCATCGAAATCATAGGCATCGTTCGTCGCCAGCAATTTTTCATAGGCCTGGTACACTGCCGCGACAACTTCAGCATGCTGCTGCGCCATCGCTCCTACCTCGGCCGGGGTGAGCCCCTCGCCCTTTGCGCGCGATATCAGAGCTTTCATGTGTCGCGAGCTGTACTCCTGACGCGATACATTGAGGGCCGTCAAAGCCTGTCGCACCAGGCGCTCGCTATCATCAGCATCGCAAATCATAAAGCCGGGCGAGCGCGGCAGGTGCCGAGCCTGCTCGCGCAGCAGCCGTGCACCGATACTGTGAAACGTCCCGAGTGAGCTGGGCAGACCCTGCGTGTCTCCGACTAATTTCTTAACACGCTCTTTCATCTCCCCGGCTGCTTTATTGGTAAACGTCAACGCCAATATCTCGTCTGGGCGTGCCAACTTTTGCTGCAAAATGTAGGCGATTCGATACGTCAGTGTCCGCGTTTTGCCGCTGCCTGCTCCGGCCAACACCAGCACCGGCCCTTGAGTCGCGGTAACCACTTCCTGCTGTTCCGAGTTGAGATCGGCCAGTAAATCACGCATACTAGTGTTTCAGTATACCGTAGATACTGTTAGTCCCAGTAGCTCAGCGGATAGAGCGCTTCCCTCCGGAGGAAGAGGCCAGAGGTTCGAGTCCTCTCTGGGACACACATGAAAACTGCCGGCGCGCGTCCAGCTTATGGCACCGTGCAATTGGTTCGAGACCTTTATCGGTTCATCGAGCCATATCAGTTACGCTATGTATTTGCAATACTCATGCGTTTTACAGGCGATTTGGCTCGCCTGTATCCCGCATATGCAATCGCGGAAGCCGTAACGCTTTTGAGCCAATATGATTCTGGTCAATCACTGAACAGATTATGGTGGCTCATTGTTACGTCAGGTTTCGCCTATGTACTGCATGTCGTCTGTCGCCAAGTTGCCAAGTTTGTTGGGTATCAAGTCGCCGAACAAAGTTCACTAGATGCTCAACTACGAACGTTACAGCACCTTTTTCTGCTCGACCTCACGTGGCACGAGAAAGAAAACGCGGGAAATAAATTGAAACGAATGCAAAAAGGTGGAGAGAGCATCAATAAAATCCTGCGGATGTGTATTAATAACTTTATCGAAATTAGCGTCAATTTTATTGGTATCACCATTATTCTAGCAACATTCGATAGACTGATTGCTTGCCTGTTCGTTGGATACATTACGCTGTATTACTTTGTATCACTCTTCTTCACGAAACGTGCTTCGGCGATGGCAAACAAAGTTAATGTTGGTGAGGAAGAGCTGCATGGCTTGGCTTTTGAAGCCGTGAGCAACATTCGCAGCGTCAAAGTACTAGGAATGGGAGCTTCACTTGCTTCACGAGTTAGTCGGCAATTGACCACGCTCTTCTCGAAAATTCGTCAGCGTATTTTCTGGTTCCAATCCCGCTATCTCGTGTTGGATCTCTACAGTGTGCTGTTTAACTTCAGCATGATTGCCTTCATCGCGTGGGGAATCATTAATGGTCACTATGAGGTTGGTTTCCTGGTGCTCTTCATTGATTACTTCAACAAAATTACAGAAAATATCGATGAGCTAGCCATGGTCACCCTTGACCTCGCCGTAGCGAAGTACGGCGTATCACGCATGACCGAAATTCTTGATGAGCCAGTGCGTATTGATACTGAGCACGGCAAGCAGAATTTTCCCACGCTATGGGATGCGATAACGGTGAGAAACCTAACATTTGCCTACAGCGAAGTTCAGCCAATCCTCCGCAACATTTCGTTCGAGATTAAGAAAGGTGAGCGGGTCGGCATTGTGGGAGCATCCGGAGCCGGAAAGTCGACTATATTCAAGTTGCTGCTCAAAGAGCATGAGCACTATGAGGGAACAGTAAAGATTGGCGCTGTTTCCTTGAAAGATATTCGACGCTCTGATTTCTTCCGCCACGCTGCGGTTGTCTTACAAGAGACAGAGGTATTCAGCTTTCGTTTGCGGGATAACATCACCCTGGGCAATATCGAAGAGGCAAACAATCAGCAGCTACTTCAAGAAGCCGTTCACACCGCCCACGTCCAAGACTTTCTCGATAAAATGCCCCAAGGATTGGATACATTCATCGGCGAAAAAGGTGTCAAGCTTTCTGGTGGCGAAAAGCAGCGCGTGGGAATTGCTCGGGCAATTTTCAAGAAGCCAGAAATTCTATTTCTCGATGAAGCTACCTCGCACTTGGATATGGAATCAGAGGAAAAAATCAAAGACTCACTACACCAATTTTTTCAGCAAGTCACCGCTGTTGTAATCGCCCACCGCCTTTCAACCATAAGAGAAATGGACAGAATTATCGTGCTCGAAAGCGGCGAGATAGTTGAGCAGGGCTCGTTTGAAGAGTTGCTCGCTCGTAAAGGTCGATTCTTTGAATTGTGGGAGAAACAAAAGTTTTAGAATTCGAGTCCTCTCTGGGACACCACTTACTTAATCTCGTACGAGACCGTCACCGTCATCACCACATCCTGCGTGCCCTCGGGCACGGGCGGAGCTGACACGGCCGCATCGCCGCCCTGACCCAGTGCTGCCTCACGCGCAAAATATGGCACCGGTGGGCCACCCTCACCCGAAGAAGAAAACGAAGTAAGTTTGCCGAGCTTCACGTTGAGACTTTCAGCTAGCTGGTCGGCCTGCTCGCGCGCATCAGCAATCGCTTTTTGCTGCGCTTCCAGCTGCAGCTTTTGCGGCTCATCAATTTCAAATTGAATGCCGCCCAGATTATTCGCGCCCGCTTCCGTTGCTCGCGCCGCGATCGTTCCCGCTTGCCCTAAATCCCGCACCGTCACGCGCACGGTCTCATTTGCTTCATACCCGCGCAGCGTCTGTCGGCCATTATTGAAGTCATACAGTGGCTGGGTGGATAAGTTAGACGTCGCAATATCGTCTTCAGCCACACCAGCTGCTTGCAGCGCCGCCACAACGTTTTCAAACGATTCGGCCAGTGCCGTCAGCGCCGCCTCAGCCGTCGGGTGCACGCCGGTTTGTACGCCCAGCATCACCCGGGCGATGTCGGGCTTCGCGGTTACCTCGCCTCGCCCCGTCACGGTAATCTGTCGCTCGGCTTTGTCTTGCTGTCCCTCCCGCAGCGGCTGCGAGGCCAGGTATTGCCCCGCCAGATAAAATAAACCACCAATAACAACGGCGATAAATAATCGATCTTTGAGCATTCCGTAATGCTAACACAGCCGTGCTATAATGGGCCAATGCCCGCGACTGAATCTTTCATCGATCTTCGCACTGTTTCGGTTGAGTACCAAACAAAGGGTTTCTGGCACTTCCTGACTGGTCGCCGGCGAGCCGCTACATCAGCGCTCCATGATCTCACCCTGCAGCTGCCACTCGGGGTGCACTTCACCGTCTTTGGCCGCGAAGGGTCAGGTAAAAGTACTCTCTTGCGTCTGCTCACTGGCGCACTGCAACCCAGCCGTGGCTCTCTCGCCGTGAATGGCCGTTCGCCCGCCACGCTGCAATCGCTGTCCGCGGGCTACGTTTCACTTGAAGAATCAGAGCCGCGCCAGGAAACCTGTTATGAAATTTTGACTGCCTACGCCGCGACGCACAAAATTGATCAAGCTGCCGCGCGGATTACCGCCATCAACGACGTTGTTGGGCTGAACGAGCGTTTGCATCGCCCTGCCCACTCACTTTCCACCGCCGGCCGATTGCGCCTAAACCTGGCCCGCGCCGCGCTGTCTCACTCGCCGTTAATTTTACTCGATGACACTGCCGAACAACTCGGCAGCACTGAACTGCTGCGGCTGCTCGCCGCACTCTTTGCTGGCCGGACGGTGTTAGTTACCACGCGGCAGCCCGCTATCGCTGATCAACTGCGTTTGCCGGTGCTGCTGCTCCACGGCGGCACGCTGGCCCACGTCGGCACCATTGAAGAAATTGCTACCACCATCGCCTGCCCACGCTTAATCGATGTCTGGGTCGAGGGGCTGCGCTACGATCTCTTGCGTTCGCTGCGCCGTCACACCGGGGTGCTGGAGGCGCGCCTCATTCCCTCGACACAATTCTCGGGGCAGCGCCTGCGCATCACGCTACGCTCAAGCCGCTACCTGCCGAGCCTTTACGACTTGGTGAGCCAGGCGCCGCTCGTTCAAGTAACAGAAATACCTTCCTCTCTCGCCGAAGTTATTCGCCGGCTCACTTAAGCCCGCAGGTATCTTTGTAACGCAATCAGGCTACTGATCGTTGCCAGGCCGATGGCCACAGCCACTTGCAGCATGAGCAGCTGGAGCCAATGTTCGGTTGCATAGCGGTACAGGTCAAAGGGCGTTTGCAGGACAATGCCGGTAAAGAAGAAATTGCTCAGCGGCCCCGCCGCATACCGCAGTAGTGGGTACATCACCAGCGTGGCCAGGACCACGGCGATCAACGACACCAAGACCGCCTCCAGCACAAACGGGCCGCGAATAAACCAGCCGGAAGCACCGACGAGGTGCATAATATCAATTTCCTCGCGAAAACTGTAAATAGCCAGCCGCACCGTGTTAAACATAATCAGCACCACCAGCACGACGAAAATGATCGTTACCACCAGCCCCACATTCTTCACGCTATCAATAAGGACGATTAGCTTGTCGATCGCCTCGCGCGTATCTTCATAGCGGACTGCGGCGACGGCCTCACTCACGCCGCCGCCAGATAATTCATTGGCAATCGCCCGGTAATATTTTGGATCAGTCGCCACAATGTACATCGTGGCCGGCAGCGGATTCTCATCGAGCAGTTCCAGCGATTCAGCAATCAGGGGATTATCGGCGTTATTGCGCCGAAAAATTTCTGCGGCCTCTTCGCTGGTGACAATTTGCATGCTGGCCACATCGCTCCGCGCCTCAACCGTGCGGGCCACCTGATTGATTTGCTCCTGCGTCACGCCGCTCCGAAACTCTAGCGTTAAATCAAATTTTTGCTGAATGCTTTTGAGCGCCTCCGCGCCAAAAACGTTGGCGAAATATAAAAAGAGGACAATCAGCAGCGTCATTGTCATAATCATTGTCGTTGCCAGCGACAGCCAGATGTTGCGCCAGAAGTTCCGGAGCGCTCCCCGCAAGACCCGCAGTGCCGCTGTGCCGATCATGGGTAGTGTTTAGAGCTTATACGTGCCGCCTTTTTGGTCGGCCGCAACCTTACCTTTATTCAGTGTCACCACGCGCTTCTTAATTGCGTTAACAATCTCATCGTTGTGCGTGGCCAGCAGCACCGTCGTGCCCAGGCGGTTAATTTTCATCAGCAGCTGCACAATATCCCACGAATTCAGCGCATCTAAATTACCCGTCGGCTCATCGGCCAGGAGTATCTGGGGTTTATACGCCAGCGCCCGCGCAATCGCCACCCGCTGCTTCTCGCCGCCCGAGAGTTCGTGCGGGTAGGCTGAGACCCGCTCAGTTAAATTAACGAGTTTCAAAATGTGCGGTACCGTGTCGCGAATTTCTTTGGTCGTTGCTCCCCCCACTTCCATCGCAAACGCCACGTTTTCAAACGCCGTGCGCTTGGGCAACAGCTTAAAATCCTGAAAGACAACCCCAATCTGCCGCCGCAGGTGCGGAATCTGCCACTTCTTGATCTTGGTAATATCCCAGCCATCAATAATCAGCTGTCCAGCCGAGGGCCGCTCTTCAGCCGAAATAAGTTTGAGCAGCGTTGATTTACCCGCTCCGCTCTGGCCAACAATAGAAATAAAGTCTCCGGTGGGAATTTCGAGCGACACGTCGTGCAGCGCCGCACTTTCGCGGGTGTAAGCTTTCGAAATACTCTGAAACGTAATCATAGCTGGGTTAAACAGTAGGATTATACCACAGCCCCGAGCCGTGCCAGCTAGGGTTGCGGCACAAACGCCGATAAATCACCATTGAGAACAGCCGCGACATCACTCACTTCTGCGCCCGAGCGCCGATCTTTGGCGAGCGTATACGGGTGCAGCACGTAGGAGCGAATCTGATTGCCCCAGGCCGCTTCTTTCGCTTCTCCTTTAATGTCCTGCAAAGCCTGCGCGTGTTGCTCTTCAGCCAGTCGCTGCAGTTTGGCGACGAGCACGCTCAGCGCCTGCGCCTTGTTTTGCCCTTGCGAGCGTTCATTTTGGCACTGCACAACGATCCCCGTCGGCAGATGAGTAATCCGCACCGCCGAACTGGTTTT
>DATDVI010000030.1:0-3829 GCA_035290125.1 Candidatus Anderseniibacteriota bacterium | reverse complement strand
AAACTCGATGCGCGCATTACGTTGCTGTTTGCAACCGAAGAGACTGAATTGCAGCAGGCGTTTGACGAGCACCGTGAGGAAATTATGCAAACGCTGCAAGCGGATGATGTGGTCGGCGATGGTACTGGCGCTCCTGCGCGCGAGGTGAACATTAGCGGACACGCCGCGCGGCTGGGCGTAATTGATGGTTAGGATTACTATGTAGGTGAGATTATGAGTGCTCTTCCTCGTCGTCCCATACTTTGGTTAGTTGTCGCTATTGTAGTAGGGCTGGTTTTGTTGTTGACATTGTATTTTAGCGAGCTGCTTGGTGCCCGGGTAATTAAGCCGGGCAGCTCGCGGGTGGCGGTATATCGTGGCGAAAAGATTGTGCTGGAATTAGCTGCATTTCAAAGTGCGCGTAAGTTGGAAATTTGCGCCGATATTAAAACTGGTGCCGGGACTGCTGGTTACAACCAATGTCAGACTTTAAAACCTCTGGTTGCGGCTGGTGTGAGGCGGGTGGAAGTGACTATTCCTACAGATTTTCCTTTGGGGCGGGCAGTGGTTATCACAAGATTGCGTGGGAACAATGGTGCTTTGCTGCCACGGGTGCCGACGAACGAGAAAATAGGTTTATTAGTGCGCCCGGCACGGCCTGAGACAGCATCGTCCCGACAGCAAGACGATAGCAATGTTCAGGGCGGTGGCGGTAGTGGAGGTTCTGGTGGTGGTAGTTCTAATCAGGAACCTGCTTCACTGGAGCCGGCGGCAGTGCAACCAGTGTCGGTTGATATTCAGCGAGTCTGTGTAGACCCAATTGATCTTACAAATACACGTTTTACCGTAATTGTGCGCTGGGAGGGCCCGCACACTATATTGGCTTATCGCTTTAGTGGCCAAGGTGAATGGCGCCGTCCCGAGATTCGTGATTATGATGTGGGCCAGTATGTCCAGGGGGCAAGCGTTCATGTTGCTTTCATTCCTGACTTTATTCAGCCGCACACGGAGGTAGAGCTCCGCTTTGAGCCGGGCTACAGCTATCCTGGCATAGCGGAGCCGTCTGAGGTTTTTCGATTTAATAGCGGGCCGGGCAGCAGTCCATATTGTCAGAATGTATAAAAAAAGCGGAGAGGTGAGGGTTGGTCACATCTCCGCGGGAATGTTCAGTTGATTTGGCTCACAGAGTGAGCAGGAGCGGCAGGAGCCAGTTCTCGATGTTCGAGAATACCTCTTCGTTGATTGCCTGATCACCTTGGCAGTAGCCGCAGGCAGATTGTTCCAACTCCGGAGACCCATTGCGCGTACGGCGCAGATTCACATCGCGTCGGGTGCCTTGGTCGTTATACTGGACCTCGGTAGCTATGTTCCCTTCAACGCCGCGGCCGGCCCGGCCGAGTGAGATGGCGGCAGTGGCAGTATACTCATTCGTTCTGCCCCAGGGATTAGTGCCGCCACCGAGGTAGCGTGCGCTGTCGCTCATAAGCTTGGCGCTGAAAGCGCCGCGACCGTTGAGCGAGGGCAGATTGAGCTCACCGTAGGCGAACTTGTGTGCTTCGGCGAGCTCGGTCGGTGAACCCCAGATCTGATCAAGATACACGCGGGTTCGTCCGTACGCGACGACCGAGTAGCGGGGTGCTCTCGCGTCCAATTCCATGGAGGCATTTGCGTGATCCGCATACATTGTGTCGTACGCTTGCCCGGCGGGAGTTGCCATCTGGAGAGTGTCGGTTTCCAGGTAATGCGTATGGGCTGTGATCGTTATCTGGAAAGATCCGTGTGCCACGACGCTGAACTGGCCAGTGGTGCCGGCGAAGTAATTCTCGTGACTCACGTAGTCACCGCAGCAGGAGAAGTCGCGGTCTTTTTCCGTGTTTGCGGTCCAGCCGGCGTGGACTTCCACGTCTCCATAGCCGGTTATAACGAGAGTTGCCCTCGCTTCGAGATAGCGCAGATGGCCGCTAGCTGAGATGTGACTCTCTGCCGCTAGTGACACGCCGTACATCGTCGTCGTGACGGTGATGGAACCGGTGATGGGGCCGCTGTGGATGATATACGCACTGAGGTCGGCGTAGACAAAATAGTTTTCTTCGTCGCCTGGCCAATTAAGGCGTGGACCAACATCAGCGGAAATTTCAGCCTTGGCACTGTATTCTTGTGGTATGCCTGGCGCAATGGCTACGTGCTCTGTGTCGGACGCGCTGTACAGGATGTCGATGGCCAGGAGGGTGCGGGCTTCCAACTGCTCGAGGATGGGCTTGCGAATCATCTTTTCGCTCCTTCAAAAAAGGTTGACAAAAAACGGGAAAACAGGGTTCGGGATTATATTACATAATGAATTTATTGTCAATCTGGCGTAAGCTTACGAAATGCTCACCTCGCACACGGTTGACGCGCTGATATTTTCCCGCCGGAATGTCGGGGAGGCGGATCGGCTGGTGACGTTTTTTACCCGCGAGCTGGGGCTCGTTAAAGTCTTGGCTAAGGGTGTGCGTAAAATTCCCTCCCGGCGCGGCGGGCACCTGGAGCCGCTGACGCGCGTGCGCGCCGTGCTGGCCGGTAAAGAAGAGCGGCTCTATGTGTCGGCTATTGAGACGGTTGATTCCCTGCTCGCTTTGCGAGCTGATTCCCGGAAGCTCGAGGCAGCGCAGGCAATGGCGCGTGCGGTGCAGGGGTACTTTGAATACGCGGTGCCGTATCCGCACGTTTTCGCGGCCCTGCGGCGAGGGTGGGAGATGCTCCCTGCGGCCTCGCTGAACGAAGCGTGGCGGCTGGAAGTGGCCACAACATTATTGGTGATGCGCGAAGCAGGGGTGGCGCCCCGGCTGGATGCATGCTGGCGGTGTGGCACAGCCTCGCCGCAGGGGCGGGCCACGCTTGATCCGCAGCGGGGCGGGTGGCACTGCAGCACTTGTGCGCCGGAAGTGGCTCGGCTGGCGGTGTCGCCGCAGGCGCTGGAGTGTTTGCGTTCCGTGGCCCGCAGTCCCCGCGGCGTACTGCGGCTGGTACAGGCGGGAGAGGAGAGTGTAGGGGTGGGGCGCGCGATTAGATTCTATGCCGAGCAGACTGCTTTTGCGGTACACTAAGGCATATGGCTGAGGAGAAGCCCCCTGAGGACTTAAACCTGATGCGTCGTCGCCTCTATGCTCGTGAAGAGCCGGCTGAGGTGACACGGCGCGAGGAAGAGCTGCATCGATTAGGGTTAAAGCGCCAGAGTCTGCCGGCGCCAGATCCGGCCGAGACGCTGCTCGGGGCGCGGTATAAAAACCTGGCGGTGCTGCGCGCGAAGCGCATGGGGCGCCTGCTGCGTTTCTCGGGCTTACTGGCGCTGGTACTGGTGATTGCTATTGTAGCTGTGACGCTGACGGTAGTTTATCGGGCGACGCAAACGGTCAGTGAAGCGCAGGTTAACGTGTCGTTGGCAGCACCAGCCGAATTTACCTCGGGCAGTGAAATTACGTACGTGGTGCGGTATACGAATGAAAGTCGGGTTGATTGGACGCAGGTTGAACTTATTCTCACTCCACCGCGCGGCTTTACCTGGCGGGATAGCAACCGGGAGGTGGAGCACCAGGGTCGCCAAGTTATTGCCAAAGTGGGCGACGTGGCGAGTGGTCAGGGCGGCGATCTGCAGGTGCGGGGACAGCTGATTGGTGAACAGAATGAGACAGCGGTGGCCAGCGCCGAAATTTTTCTGACCCCGGCTAATTACCCCAGTGGTCGTTTTTCTAAACAAGCAGTGCTGGCGACTGCGATTACGGCGTTGCCGCTGGACGTTTCGCTCGATATTGCCGGAGACGCGGCGAGCGGCGAGCGCGTGTTAGCGACAATTAATGTGCGGAACTTAAGC
>DATDVI010000029.1:0-3937 GCA_035290125.1 Candidatus Anderseniibacteriota bacterium | reverse complement strand
CGCCGCCTACTCGGAGCTGCGCCAGCAGCGGGGTGAGGGTTGAGAGTGTTGGCACCACGTTCACGTCCAGCAGCGTCAGGCTGCCGTCTGCCTCTGCCACCATGTCAAAACTCACGGGACCCCTGCAGCCAAGTTCGCGGTACACTTCTCGGGCAATCGCTTCGGCCTCGAGCACTGTCTCGCTTTCATCAGCGCGCGTGAAGAGCTGCACGCGGCCCGGGCGGCGCTTCGCCAGATGATCAAAAAAGCGCGCGCGCTCTGGCACGATCACCGTCGCGGGCAGTGCCTGCACGCGCCCGCGCGCATCGTCGAACAGTGTCAGGCTCACCTCTTGTCCTACCGAACGGGGTTGAATCAAAACGTCACCAAACGACTGTGCTTCTCGCAGCGCGCCGCTGAGCTCCTCGAGGCTCAGTGCCTCTCGAATACCAACGCTGGCTTCTTGCGCGGCTGGCTTCACAAAAAGCGGCGGCACCATAAAATCACGCACATCACTGATAATATCCTCGAGTGCTTCCCCGGGCTGGTAGCGACGCGCTTCCGGAGGGGTCACAATATCTGCCAAGCGCAAAGCACAGGCGTGCTTATCGCTCGTTTGCTGGCAAGCCGGGAGGCCAGAGCCCACGGTGACGATACCCAGCGTTTGCGCCAGGCCGTGCAACGCTCCGTCGTCGCCACCGCGTCCGCGCAGCAGTGTGATCAGCGCCTGCACCGGCCGCAGCAACAAACGCTCCAGACCCTGCTTGGGCGGCACGGGCGCCACCGCCTGAAATAAATTCGTCAGCATACGCTTAATTGGCCCGCGTTGGGGCAAGTGCCCGAGCGGTACCTGCCAGGCGCCCTCGGGTGTGACGCGCACCGGGGTGACGCGATACTTTTCTCGCGGTAAGAAATAGCACAGCCACTCACCGCTTTCCTGGCTCAAATCGTGGCTGCCTGCTTCACCGCCAAAGAAGACAGCGACGTGCAGCTTTCGATCTTTCATATTACCGTCTCGTTGCGCCGCCAAAATTATCTTTCACCCACTGCAGCGTCCCGCCCAGTTTTTCGATCGTATTCCGATCAGTGTCGTTGATTCGTCCGTACCAGTAGCTCGTATCCGCATCACTCGGTTCACTCTGGTGCACAAAGTAAAACAGGTAGGGGAACCAGTGTCCCTCCAGCGCCTCCTCGGGCAGCACCGCCGTTCGCGAGGTTATGCCCAAGGTAGTTCTCCCCGCCGCTTTTGCCCGGCGCATCGCGGCCAGCAGGTCTTCTTTCGTTGTCACTTCGCCATAATAAAGGTAATCAACCCAAGACTGGTTTTCCGCCGTCGACGGATCACGGTCAAAGACGAATCGGAAATGATCATTAACTTGCCCGATGAGCGTCCGGATTCCTGGACGCACTTTCAAAAGATTGCTGCTGGTAATTGGCGCTGGCGCCGGCGCACCTTTGCTCGCCGAAGCGCCGCTGGCTGCCACCGTCTTAAACGCCCGAATCGGCTGGCCTTGGGCGTACTTAGCGTACAGGTCGGGGTACTCTCTTCGTACGTGAACACTATCCGTGTAGCCCATGGCCGCAAAGACACTCAGCGAAGCAATGAGCCGGCGAGCGCCACTCTGCATGACAAAAATATCCGGCGTCGAGCCAATAACCCACCCATCGGGGTAGCGATCAATGTTCGCGCCGCGGGGATGCCTGGCGAGCATCTCCGCGCTGACCGGCGCCCGCATGCTTTCATCCGGGTTGCCATCTGCTTCATAGAAGCGGTCTTTAAGGTACAGCCGCTTCACAATCGTTCCGCCGGCAATCTCTTCGGTCTTCCACAAGCGACCACCATGGTACGGGCCGTCGTAGAAAACAAATCCACCGGGGAACTTGTCGGCCGTGAGCGCCGGCCCCGTTGGGAATTCACTCAGATGCGCTGCGGAAACGGGGTAGAGATTACCGCCAGGAATTTTCAGGGCACTGCGCACGCTGGCCGAGAGCGGGCGCTTGCGGAACTTGTCATCAATGAAAAACTGGGCGCCGCCGGGATGCTGCAACACTTTGCCAACGTACAGCTTATTAACAGAGGTACCGGTGGGGTAGCGCGCCAGGTCCGCATCAGAAATATTCAGCACAATGTTGCCTTTAAAGAAATGATTCTCGTTAAACCAGCGCGCCAGCACGCTCGGCAGCACCCAGCTCTTCTTGCCGGCGCGAATAATGTAGATATTTGCCGTCGAGGGGGAAGTAATCAGGGTACCATCCGGCAAAAAGTTAGGATTGTGCAGCGAGGGATAATAAATTTTATCAATCAAGAAACTGCTCGCCGCTAGCCCGCTCCCCACAATCGTATTCGAGGCCACTGTCCCCGTCGGCGAGCTGCCACTCTGGGCTTTCTGATAACCCATCGCACCAACCAAGGCTTCGTACGTTGTTTTCTCGCCACGCTGGACGCGGCCAGCCCAGTATTGCCATTCGGCGAGTGTGGGCGTGCGCCCATACACTTCCCGAAACGCTTGGTTAACCTGATCAATCAGTGCCGCATCAGCCAAAGAGGGGAGGAGTAAGCCCCCCACCAGGAGTAACACGACCCAACTCCGATAGCTCATCGCACAATGATAGCACAAAAAAAACGTGCGCCCGGAGAAAATTCTGTGCGCCCCATAATGGCGGGAGGTAGCCTACTAGCTCAGAAAATGAAATATTTAACGACTATTGAACAGAAACAATATAGTCCAAAAACGTAAACAAAAGGTCATTCATTTGTTTGTAGTCGTGGGATCTCAGTGTTGGGGCATCCTCAATATAGGGCAGGGATTTGTATTCTTCTAATTCATTTCCGCAATTCTTTATCATTCCCCCAACAGATTCCGGCGTAAATTCAAAATGACACTGGAAGCCATATACTCGAGGAGTATATTTTACTATCTGCCGTGGACACCCCTCGCTGAAAGCCAGTATCTCTGAATTAGGTGTTAGCCCTGGCATATCTCCATGCCAGTGACCGACCATAAATTTTTCTGGGAACGTTGAGAATATTGGATCCTTTTTGCCTGCCTTTGTAAGCATCAATTCGAAAACGCCAATTTCTCGATTCGGGCTCTGATTAAATTTTGCCCCGAGCGCTTCACCAATTAACTGCGCTCCCAAACAAACGCCGAGTACTATCTTACTTTGATCTATCGCAGATTTAATGAATTCAACTTCTTTCTTCGCATTAAAATATGAACATTCTTCCAGTGTGGTAGCTGGAGATTGTGGTCCTCCCATCACAATCAAAAAATCAAAGGTGTCTGGACTGCCAGGAAATTCATCGTTTTCATATAATCTTGTGTATGAAATATCGTAGCCTCGGCTTTTTGCCCACGTTTCCATAGCAGCTGGGGCTTCAAAGCTTTCATGCATGATTATGTGTAGCTTCATATTTTGATAGTTTGCGGTGTGCGCCCACCAGGAATCGAACCTGGAACCGTCAGCTTAAGAGGCTGCTGCTCTGCCAGTTGAGCTATGGGCGCGTAAGTACCTCGTGTTGTACCAGACATAGTATCGCCAATCAATACCTTGTGCCACTAGCAAACTTGAAAGGCGAGCATGGTTGCGGTAGGGTATAATCCACATATTAGGAGAGGTTGCTGAGTGGTCTAAAGCGGCACCGTGCTAAGGTGTTGACTCCGCAAGGGGTCCGTGGGTTCGCCCCGCATACGCGGGGCGCCCGGCGCATGCCGGGCGAATCCTATATACTCGGTAATGTGTACTACGTGTACATCCTGCAAAGTAAGCTCGATCATAAACTGTACATTGGCTCCACTGGCAACTTACGCCGCAGGGTCATTGAACATCAAGAGGGAAGAGTCGTATCAACGAAACATCGACGCCCCTTAACTCTGCTTTGCTATGAAGCCTATCAGGAAAAACAGGAAGCCCAAGCTCGTGAAAAATTTCTCAAAAGCAGCGATGGCAAGAAAGA
>DATDVI010000028.1:0-18336 GCA_035290125.1 Candidatus Anderseniibacteriota bacterium | reverse complement strand
CGGCGAAGACGGCCGGATTACCCGCCCCCTCGGACGCAGTAAGCGCAACCCCAGCCGCCGCACAGTCGATGAAACAGGTAAACCCGCCATTACCGAATGTCGGCTGGAAAAATCATTTGGCCGCTATGCGCTGCTGCGCGTGTTCCCGTTTACCGGCCGCACGCATCAGATCCGGGTGCACCTGCACCACATCGGCCACCCGATCGTGGGTGATGCGCTCTACGTCTTCAAGCGCCAGCGTCCGCCAGCGGGCATTACGCGTCAATTATTGCATGCCGAAAAAATTACCCTGCGGCTGCCCAGTGGTAAAAAGAAAACAATCACCGCTCCCCTGCCAAGTGATTTTCAATCAGTCCTCGAAAAACTAACGCCAGCACCTCAATAAAAAATCCCGAATCGTTACACGACTCGGGACCATGGTACATCTTCAAACAACCTTGGCTGTCCCACCCGGTAATTGTCCTGCCTGGAGGCGATCGCGGCGAACGAGGGTGGGCCGCACGTGAACAGTCTTCTCGGCAGCGGGGTCCTTGCCTAAACCTGGCGGCCGGCGCCAGTGCCCTTCTCGCCAGTGGCAGCTTAACTCTCGTCCGGTACCAGCGGCCGATTTCTCCAGTCCCAGCATCACCCGCTCTTCACGGCTGAATGTGTAGCAGTTTTCCACCACGCACACCTGTGCCGCGTGCGAAACTGCTCGCGGATCATTTTTCGTACCCGGCTCATATGGTGTCCACGCCGAAGCATGAGAGCTTCCCGGTGGCAGATTCTTCAGATACAGACCGAGTCCGAGAGAAATCCGGAGAAGTGCCTGCCAGATCGGCTGCAAGGCTCGAATGTTGAAGTCGTCACCACTAACTTCATCGGGCGGATCTTCCACGCAACGATTGAACGACATCCCAATGTCGAACATAACAGAGGTGAATTCAGTCCCGTGCATGCGTTCATTGATCGGATTGACCAATCGAACCGCCAGTCGGTGATCTCGCCGCGCTAAGGCCACCTCAATTTGCTGGCGTGCATCCCGGCTCAGCGGGACATAATCAGCGACTCCCTCATTAAGCAATAGGAAATGAATCGTGCCCTTAGCCTTGTTTTCTGGATCCTGCGCTTCAGAACCTTCCTTTCTTTTGGAAACAAGGATGAAAGGAAATTTCCGTCCTTTGTGATCAACGAAAGGCTTTTGGAGTTCAATACCGAACGAATCAAATGGCAGGACAATATCACCCCATGTAATGCGATGAAGAGATGTAGCTGCCAAGACCATCTGCAGCTCCGGCCGCACAGCATAGATCCGCCGGGACGAACAGGACCACTCCCATAGAAGTTGGGGCAGTTCTCCTATCGGGCCGTGGAGATAACCCCGCACTTCTCCTCCTCCCATAAAACGTTTGTGGTCAAGCACAGACTGCTGTAGTTCACCATCACGTTCTTTGGGTGTCAGACAGGTAAGCAGGGCAGGACGAAAATCCTGCCAATGTACAATTGGACCCTCGAGAGGGCAGGAAACATCAACTTCAGACCCATCCGCAGTCGATTTCAAGGCCAAGATAAGTCCTGGCCGTCGCTGCAGCGTGCTGAGAAAGTGGTAGAAACAGCATTTATCTTCCCAGACACTTAAAGCACGATCGAGGATCGTCTGTCGCCGCTGTTTTTCTTTCTTGCGTTGCTCACGCAGGCACTGCATTTCCTCGTGGGCTTTCGCCAATCGTCGTCTCTTAGCGCTCATGTCACCCTCCTATCTAGGTTCACGGAAAAGTTGTCAAAGGTCGTATGCCTGCCGAAGCAGGGCCACCTCTTAATACAGTATTGTTACAGAAATGTCAATTTTTGTGCCGAGGGCGGGACTCGAACCCGCAAGCCCAAATGGGCACGACATTTTAAGTGTCGCGCGTATGCCAATTCCGCCACCCCGGCTGGAGGCGCAGATGGGAATCGCACCCATGCATGATGGTTTTGCAGACCATCGCGTTTCTACTTCGCCACTGCGCCAGTGTCTCTTTGATATCAAAATTATTCCCTCCCCACAACGGGGAGGTTAGGAGGGGTTTTTCGCTTCGCTCGCGGCTTGAGGCGCTTCGTCTTTTTTCTCGTCCGTGCTTTCAGGCCCTTGCTTCGCCGTAGCCTCTGGCGAAGGCGAGTCTTGCTTCTCGGCCTCGGCTTTCTCTGCCTTGGCCGCCTTAGCTTCAGCAGCGGCGGCTTCCTCTAATTTCTTTTTCTCAGCTTGCTCAACCAGGCGCTTTTTATCGGACTCTTCCTGCACGTGCCGCTGCATCGCGCGAACGTCTTCCTTAAAGCGCCGGCGGCCCTCTTGGCGTAAGTACGACAATTTCGCCCGGCGGACTTTCTGCCGCTTCACAATTTCAATCTCCGTAATCAACGGGCTGTAAAGGGGAAAAATTCGCTCCACGCCAAAGTTGCCGGTCTCGCGGCGAACAGTAAAGGTGGCCGATGGCCCACTTCCCCGAATAGCCAGCACCGTGCCTTCAAAGGCCTGGCGGCGCGTCTTACCACCCTCCTGGACTTTCATTTCCACGCGGACAATATCACCAGATCGGAGCAACGGCCGATCAGTGCCGGTGATTTGCTGTTGTTCAAAATGTCGAACCAGGTCCATAAGCCAGTATCTTTCAAGGTAGATGGAAGTATACAAGGCTGGCCAGAAAAGGCAACCAGTTGAGCCTTAGTGAACAACGACTTTCACTTCACCCAAGCCCCCCTGCATGCCAATCGCCTGCTTTGTGGCGATGGTCAGATCAGCCACGCGGTGACCGTAGCGAGCCTGGTAAAATCCACCCGTGTCCGTAATCAGCACCTCCACCGCTTGTCCCGTCTGTACGTTCGTCACCGTGGCGCGCCGGCCCACCAGATGCTTCAGGTGAGCGCCAATCGCCATGGTCAGCGCGGTGTCATCCAGGGGCTGGCCATTGGCCATGCGCAGCGCCGGACTACAGCCCAAGCACCCGGCTCGGCTGTAGTAGCTCGCTTCACCCTGCAGCACCACGGGCCCCGTGCCCGTCGCGATCGGCCTGCGCTGTGCGAGGCGGGGCTTAGCCCACTGTCCCGATTGCGTCTCGGGAGAGGGATACGCCACCACAGCTCCGCTAGCCACGTGCGAATAGGCCGGCAGATTACCGCTCAGGAAAGATGCCGATTCCATTTCTTGGGCCAGCTCAACCACGGCCACTAGCTTTTGCGAGGAAGCGCTCTCCAGCGTTGCTTCAAACGCCAGTACCTCGCCGGGCAAAACAGCGAGCGTGGCTACCAGCGCACTACACAGAAAATAGGTAGTCATAGGGTAACAAAAAAGCCTGACCGAAATACTTCAGCCAGGCTCAAAACCTGCTACCCTAGCACAAAGCAGGAAATATGTCAAGACCCAAAAAAGGCCCTCTGTCAATGCGGGCCAAAGAGGCCCTTTTTGTGCTATAGTTGGCTCATGTCGTATAGATTGCTGGGTACCTGCCTAGGAACGCTCGCGCTTACAGCCATGCCCGCTTTTGCGCAAGTCCCCAGCGACACCACGCTCGAAACAAACCTCGAATCCGAAGCACTCCCCACCACCAACCCGTGGTCCTACCGCTGGGAAGCCCTGCGCAATCGGGTCGCCAGTGTATTTATCTTGAACGCCGAGCGCCAAACGCAGCACTATCTAAACCGCCTGCATCAGCTCGATCGTAAACTCGCCGCCTGCGCCGAGCTGGGCGACGAAGAATGCGTTGCGCAGGTGGAGCAGGATATGGCAGCAGTCAGGACTCAAGCCGAAAACTACATTGCGAATCAGGCGGAAGTTCGGGAGCGCTACCTCGAACGCTTTCAGGATTGGCGCGCCCAGCGCCAGGCGCTTATCACCGAGCGTCGGCAACGTGTCATTGAGGTGCAAAACTCCTCGCCTCAGCTGCGGTTTCAGCGCTCGCTGCAGGGAAGCAGCCAGCCTGCGGCTCCAACCTACGCTCCTGGTTCCGGCGAATTCCGCAATCAGCGCCTAGATTCATATCAAGAGCAATTTGAGAATACGCAAATTCAGCCACCTGCGGCCGGAGGCCGTCTGTTTGGCAGCCAGCCCACCCCTACCCCGGACCCTAACTAATGTATATGATGCGGCACCTCTTAACCCTTCTAATAATGCTACTGATTGGCAGCGCTGCCATGCCTACTGTCGCTCAAGCACCAACCCCAGAGCCCGAGGTAACTGAAATAGTAAGCGATGCGGATCTGGAAACGGACCTCGAAGCCGAGGCCTTACCCACCACGAACAGTATCGCCTACCGCTGGGAACTCATGCGCGATCGTGTGAGCAATATCTTTACGTTCAACGCGGAGCGTAAAGCGCAGCAGTTTAACCAGCGCTTGCACCAGTTAGACAGAAAACTGGCTGCCTGCGCCGAATTGGGCGACGAAAACTGCGTGACCCGCGTTGAGCAGCACATTGCCAGCCTAACCGAACGGGCGAAGAAGCACTTGACGAAGCGAGAGGAACTGCGCCAGCAGTGGCTCGAGCGCTTTGAGACCTGGCGCGAGCAGCGTGAAGCCAAAATCGCTGAGCGCAAGGAGCGCGCTGCCCAGCTGCGCGATAAGCGGCAGGAATTAAAAGTCGAGCGCAAAACCAAGCGGCAGGAGATCAAGAATCGTCGCCAGGAATTTCGCCAAAATATCCAAGACACACGCTCCGAGTTTCGCACCCAGCAACAAGACGCTCGGCAGGAGTTTAAAACAGACCGCAAACAACAACGCCAGGAGTTTCGCCAGGACGTTCAAGCGACACGCCCGCAGCGCAGCCCTCGCCCGACACGCCAACCAACACCTGCGCCCGAACGCACCGCCAGACCAGATACTCAGTGAGCGGGTGAGCGGAATCGAACCGCCGGCAAGAAGTGGACAAATTTGATCGCTCTGGCAGAATACGGAAAGCTTCGCGGTAAGCCTGATATTGTCCCTTGTCACATTTGGAGAGATTTCCATGTTTACTATCTTAGTGTTAGACGGCCTAAAATACTCACTTTCGAGCAAGGTGACCGTTCCCCATCGTCCCTCCGATTGGCTGAGCTTTGGAAAATTTACGAGTCCCGAGGAAGCACAAACGTGGCTAAAAGATATGGGTTTTACGCGCATAGCGTACTATCAACACCTAGCGTATGTATTTGGCGAGATTTGGTTGTATCAAGCCCCCTCACGCGATCATTACGATCCAAATCGACTAAAAATGCAGGACGGGCAATCCTTCGAAGAGCTAAAAGTTGCCATCATGCCCTGCCCGATCGAACCGCTTGACCTGCCAGAAAAAAGTCCTCTCTCCATGGAGGCGTAACAACCAGACCACTCCAGCCTGACCAGGGTGGTCTTTTCTTTATCCGGCCCCACTTCGCTTCCGCCAACTGGCGGAGCTCCGCGGGGCAAAATTGCTCCGCAATTTTGAGCGGGTGAGCGGAATCGAACCGCCATCTGCAACTTGGCAAGCTGCCATAATAGCCACTATACGACACCCGCGCGTAAGTCATTTGTAAGTTAAAACGTGTTGCCGTGCAAGGTATTATTCGCTAATCTCTAGCTACAACTAAATAAGCCGCGGTAGCTCAGTGGTAGAGCGCAGCCCTGAAGAGGCTGGCGTCGACAGTTCGATTCTGTCCCGCGGCACCCACCTGCGCCAAAGCTCCGGCGGGCAAGCCTCGTGTTGACAAACTAATCCCAAGGCCGCAATCTGCCCATTAGTCTTTGGAATGGTTTCAAAGACAAAACCCCTGTTACGAGGAGATGTCAGATGAGTATGTTCATTGGAGAAGCTTTGGTTGGTGACGGAAACGAAATCGCCCACATTGACCTGTTGATTGGCGACAAAGACGGACCCGTCGGCGCTGCGTTCGCGAACGCCCTGGCTCGCCAGAGCGAAGGCCACAGCAACCTCTTGGCCATCTTGGCCCCCAATCTGGCCGTAAAGCCCTCGGACGGTCATTATCACAAAAGTGACCATCAGGGGCATGCGGCAGGCAGTGCAGATGTTTGGCCCAGCACAATCTGCTGTCGCCAAAGCCGTAGCCGACTCCGTTGCCAAAGGCGTTATTCCGAGAGACCAAGCCGAGGACTTAGTTTGCGTCTGCGGTGTCTTCATCCACCCCGAGGCCTCGGACAATCAGAGGATCTACAACTTCAATTACGAGGCCACGGAGCAGGCGATCAGAAGTGCCATGCAAGGTAGGCCGACTGTTGAAGAGATGCTCGCCGGCAAAGAAAAGGCCAAGCATCCGTTCAGGGGTTTCGATGACAGTCCATCGGAAACGCCATCTCCGGCCACCAGCGACTCCAGCCCCTTAGATCTGCCACCTGGAGCAGAAGAACAGCTTGCCCCCGCGGCCAATCAGCAAATCACTGAGGGCCCAGCCGGAAGCGAAGACGAGATTGAACAAACTGCGGCCGCCGAAGCAGAAAAAGTAGCACAGGCCACTTCGGCCTAGTGTCCGACTCACGTACACTGTAACCAATCCCAGCCCCGGTTCCCACTTTTATTCCCGAGAACCGCGGGCTTTTTTTGTTTCTTTTCCAAAATGAGTGCGCCACACCACCGGGGTGGCCACGAATTTTGAGAAAAGGGACAACCCCGCCGACTTGTCCGCCGAAGCTTTAGCGTAGGTGGAAGCTTCAGCGTAGGCGGGTGATTCCTACAGGAAAGTGGGCGATGAGAGAATCGAACTCCCGCTCTCTCGGTGTAAACGAGATGCTCTACCATTAAGCTAATCGCCCAACATGTGCGGACGGAGGGATTTGAACCCTCACGGCCTTGCGGCCACACGCCCCTCAAGCGTGCCGGTCTACCGATTTCCGCACGTCCGCGTAGTCCGAGAATACCCGCTCCCTCCCCCAGATTCAAGCAATATGTTAAAACAGGGCGCGTTGCTCCTCGCTCACCTTCTCCTCCTCTGCCGCTCCAGACTGTTCAGCGCCCACTTTCCCCTGCTCAATCAGCTGCAATATCTTCGGGATTTTCTTGAAGTCTGCTGCCAGAATAGGCTTCCAGTCATTCCGGTACAGCGCTGCCGCCGGGTGATACACCGGCATAATCACGCGCCCATTTTTACGCTTCGGCTGGCCGTGGATTTTGGTAATAGATAAACCAGGGCCCAGTAAATATTCCATCGCATATCTCCCTAACGCCACAATCAACTTCGGGTCAATAATTCGAATCTGCTCCGTCAGCCAGGGGGTGTACGCCTCAACCTCCGGCGGCAAGGGGTCGCGGTTGCCCGGCGGCCGGTGCTTAATGATATTCGCAATAAACACATCTTCCCGCTTCAGCCCAATTAAACTGATCAACTCATCCAAAAACTTGCCAGCCGCTCCCACAAACGGCCGCCCCTGCAGGTCTTCATTCTTCCCCGGCGCCTCTCCGATAAACAACACATCCGTATCCGGGTTACCCTCCCCCGGCACAACGTTGGTCGCTACAGCCTTCAGCGGCAGGTCCTTAGCCAACCACTCCGCATCGAGCGCTTCTAAAGCCTTTTGTTTTTCTGCTCGGGTCACGGTGTGCCTCGCCAACGTCTCAACTTCTTCATATCCTCATAAATCAGCTTGTCATGTTTTGTCTCCAGGATAAAGTTCACGCCTCTCAAGTCCTTATGCGCCAGCATGGCCTTGAAGCCTGCGTCACCAATCTTCCCTTGTCCAATGTGTTCATGGCGATCCCGATGGGCATTCAGCTCCATTTTCGAATCATTCGTATGCACGAGTTTCAGCTGCGAGATGCCCAGTGTCTTGCGAAAATGCCGCATCATCTCATCCCACGCCGCGGTGGTTCGCACGTCATACCCCGACGCAAACAGATGGCACGTATCGAGGCACACATGAACATCATCTCTATCGAGCTTTTCCAGCAAATATGCCAATTCTTCAAACTTATCACCAATAACCGAGCCGGAACCCGCCGAGATTTCGAGAAGAAGCTTACTCGTAAGTTTCTTCTCGCCCTTTACCCTGAGCGAAGTCGAAGGGCCGAAGACCTTTTTCAACCCCCCTGCCACCGCGTCCAGCGCCTCTCGCGGCGTTGTCTCGTCAGTAGCGCCAATCCACTCGCGCGCACTACCCAAGTGGGTAACGACATATTTCACACCCAGCAGGCTGCCGCGCTCCAGCTCCTCTCGGATAATCCGCGGCGCCGCCTCCCGCAACGCCGCCTTTTTCGATGCAAAATTGATGTAATACGGCGTGTGGATATAGCTCTCGAAGCCATAATCCCGGCAGCGCTGCTTAAATAACGCTGCCTGGTCCTCGGAAATCTTCGGCGCTGCCCCGCCCCGCGGGCTCCTCGAGAAAAACTGAAAGCACTCCGCATCCATTTCTTTGGCATTCTCGGGCGCATTCTCCACGCCCCCAGCCGCCGACACATGTAAACCAATACGCTGTCCAGCCATATGTCTAACCCTAAATCCTCGTTGACACCCTGTCTACTTAAGAGCTACAAGCAAAGAAGAGTCCTTGTTTGCTCGCCCTTTACCAATCTACCGGAGATCAGCCATGAAAATGTCAGAAGTCGTCTTCTGGCTGCTAATCGTGGCAGCCTCCCCCGTCTTGTTTGTGTGTTTCTATACGTTCTTCGTCTATACAATGCTGTCGGCCTTACTCGGTCGTGATGACGATCCGGAGTGGAGCCATTAAAGGTTGATGACCCAATGACTAATAGCTGGTCAAACATTGAGTAACTTCTTTCCTGTCCAAATTATAAGGAAAAAACCATGGATTTACCCTGGATTTGGTGGCTCGGAATCGTTCTTCTTGTCGGCCTAATTGCTCTTCTCTTCTTCAAAAAACGCAGCTAAGTCTCACTACAGGAGGTGTTGTGTCATGACGCCCTTTACCGTCGCGCTCTGCCTCATCCTGGCCGCCCTAGGCCTTGGTTTAGTGTTACGAGAGCGTAAACCACGTCCTTAAACCCAAGGAGAAAAGACATGCCGTGGATTTACATAATAATGCTGATCGTCCTCGGAGCTTTTGGCGCCTTTTATATGACTGCTTGGGTGTGTTTTACTCGAGCGCTCAAAAGAAAGATTAAACAGCAGGAGCGCCGGAAGCGGCAAACTCACTTTCAGTCCGACCCAGAACTGGACGCGGTCATGTTAAGCCCTCTCTACGATGAAGTATTCGGCCAGGGCGAAAACTAAAGTGCTGCCAGCCATTGTTCCAAACTAATCCCGCCGCGAAATCCCTCGCGGTGTTTTTCTACTCACTACTCACTACTCCGCCAGCTGGCGGACTACTCACTCGTGCTATCGCGCCATCGCTTTCGCCCGCGTCTCGCGAATCACGTTCACTTTCACCTCGCCCGGATATTTTAATTCCTGTTCAATCTGCTTGGCAATATTCTGTGATAGTTTAATGGCCGCCAGGTCATCGATATTCTCCGGCTTCACGAACACGCGAATCTCGCGTCCCGCGTAAATCGCGTAGGCCTTTTCCACGCCCTCATAGCTAGTGGCGATGTTTTCCAGGTCTTCCATGCGCTTAATGTAGTTCTCTGCCGTATCCCGCCGGGCGCCTGGCCTGGCGGCGGAAATCGCGTCAGACACCTGCACGATATACGCTTCCACCGTCTCGTAGGGCGGATCTTGATGATGCGCCGCAGCCGCGGCGATAATCCGCTCATCAATGCCAAATTTTTTCATGATTTTTTCCCCAATCGACACGTGGTCACCCTCTACTTCATGATCGATCGCTTTACCGATGTCGTGCAGGAGCGTTGCTTTCTTCGCGATCATAACATCAGCCCCCAGCTCCTCCGCCAGCATCGTCGCGATGTGGGTCGCCTCCCAACTGTGCTTGAGGATATTCTGCCGATAACTAGTCCGATATTTAAGTCGCCCGAGCAGCTGCACCAGTTGCTCGGGGAAATCAATGATGCCCAAGTCATATACCACTGCTTCGCCGGCTTCCCGAATATCATCATTTATTTTATTCTTCGCTTCTTCCACTACTTCTTCAATTCTGCCCGGGTGAATGCGGCCATCTTTGAGTAATTTCTCCAGCGCCGTTTTGGCCACTTGCCGGCGGATTGGCGAGAAGCCGGAAACCATGATTGAGTTCGGCGTCTCATCCACCACGATTTCGCAGCCTGTCAGCCGCTCCAGGTGCTGAATGTTACGCCCTTCTTTGCCAATCACCCGGCCGATGAGGCTCTCGTCTTCCACGTGCACGTGGCTGGTCGTTGTTTCTGCTACGTGCGATGAGGCATAGCGCTGAATAACGGTGGCCATGATGTTGCGCGCTTTCTCATCGAGCTGCTTCACTCCTTCTTTTTCCAGCTTGCGCACGCGCTGCACGATTGCCTCCCGCGTCCGCTGCTCGGCCAATTCCATCGCGCGCTCCTCGGCCGCTTCTTTGGTTAGGCCGCCAATTTCGGCGAGCTTCTCCTCTTCGGTCGCTTGCAGCGTGGCCAACCGCTTCCGCTCGTGCGCCACCTCAACCTGCTGCTGTGCAAAGTCTTTCCCCTGTTTTTCGAGCTCAGTTGTTTGAGTCAGCAGCTTATCTTCCCGGATAGTCAGACGCTTCTCGAGTTCCAGTAACTGCGCCCGGCGGTCATCCAGCTCTTTTTCTGCTAGCCGGCGAATTTCGCGGGCGTCCTTCTCGGCCACCTCGCGCAAACTAGCCACTTGAGTTTTGGCTTGGGCCAGCTTGGCTTCAAGTTTTTTCTCAAGCGACTCGGTTGAGCGAACCCCCAGGCGCTTACGCGCCAGCCATCCACCACCTGCGCCAAGTAGCGCAGCTAAAACTGCCGCTCCGATTTCTAATAGAGACATACATAAAACACTAAGTGTGAAAACGCTATGCGGGGCTAAGCCGGAACTTTTTGCAGACGTTCAGCAGCAACAATAGTATCCACGATGCCATACTCGCGAGCTTCCTCCGCCGACATATAGTAATCCCGATCTGAATCTTTTTCCACCTGTTCCAGGTTTTTTCCTGTATGCAGAGCCAATATATTATTCAGGCGCTCCTTAATTTTGATGATATGGCGAGCGTTGATTTCAATGTCGGAAGCTTGCCCCTCCGCGCCGCCCATTACCTGGTGAATCATAACTTCCGCATTAGGCAAGATCATGCGCTTGCCATGTTCCCCGCCTGCCAGCAGCGTTGCTGCCATGCTGGCGGCCAGGCCCACGCAGATCGTGGCCACTTTCGGCTGCACGTACTGCATCGTGTCGTAAATCGCCATGCCGGCCGTCACCGAGCCACCCGGCGAATTAATATACAGCTTAATATCTTTTTTGGGGTCCTCATGCTCCAAAAAGAGCATCTGGGCAATGACCACATTGGCCACCTCATCGCCCACCGGACCGCCTAAAAAGACAATGCGCTCTTTCAACAAACGAGAATAAATATCGTAAGCCCGCTCGCCAAACTGCGACTTCTCTAAAACGGTTGGGATTAAATAAGACATAGGGTAAGTAATTGAATTAACTAATCTTCACTATACAACAAGGGAGTTATTTTTTCTCGCCGGCCACTTTTTCAAGCTGCTCCAGTGTTTTCTGGTTTCGCAGAACCGACGTCAGGTGTTCTTTAAGGTCGTCGATATCAATTTTTTCCCTTGCCTCTTTGGCTGAAGCAAAGCGCGTTAAATAACTGCTAACCCGTTCAGCCACTTCTTCGTCGCTCACCGTAATTGCCTGCATTTCGGCGAATGTGCGCAGCGCCAGCCCAATGCGCACCGATTTTTCTGCCGCGCCCCAAAGCTCCTCCCGAAGTGCAGCCTCATCTTTCGCCTGTACAGCCAAGTACTCAGCCAGCGTCTTGCGCTGCACCGCCAGCATGTTATCGAGCTCCTGCATGCGCTGATCAACTTCTTTGGTAATCAAAATCTCGGGAATGTGAGCAAACGTTGCCCCCTCCGCCAACTGCTCCGCCAGCGCCTCCCGGCGGCGATCGGTCTCACGCGCTTCCTTCTCCAGAATTATATTGCTCTTGAGTGTATATTTCAGCGCCGCCAAATCCTTGAAATCACCCAACTGCTGTGCGAATGCATCATCAATGGCAGGAGTAATACGCTGCTGCACCGAGTGCACCACCACTTTTGCTTGCGCCTGCTTGCCGCGTAGCGATTCTCGCGCGTAATCTACAGGGAATGTTAAAGGAAATTCTTTCGCCTCTCCCGGCCGGCTGCCCAGCAGCCTCTTCTCAAAATCTGGCACGAAGTGACCCTCGCCCAAATGAATGGGATGATTCTTACTCTCACCACCCTCCATAAGTTCCCCCTGCAAGTAAATCAGGAAATCAACGGTCACTGTATCGCCATTCTGAGCGGGGCGGACGACCTCCAAAAAAGTACTGCGAGTCCTAGCCAGCCGTAGTAACTCATGGGCTATTTCTGCATCAGTAACTTCAATTGATTGTGCCACGACGCGTAAGCTTTCCAAATCACCCAGAGTAACGGCCGGTAAAGTAGAGACGGTTGCGGTAAACGTCAGGCCATCAGCCTCGCTCATGCGCTCAATAGCAACTTTTGGCCGATCAATTGCCTCAATATTCTCATCAAGTACCGCCCGCACAAACAGGCGTGGCACAGCTCCCTCGAGCGCCTCATTCAGCACGCGGTCACTCCCCAGCGCTTCCTGGACAACACGCAGGGGTGCCTTACCGGGCCGAAACCCCTTAAGAGGGCGCGCGGCCGAAAGCTTCTTGGCGGCAGCGCGCAAAAAAGGCTGCAGCTCTTCAGCCGAAGCGGCGATTTTGATCGTCGCCTCCGACGCCTCACCATTGCGCGTAACCTCAACCTGCATGACGCTTACGCCTCTGGCGCTGCTTCAGTGAGGGCCTCAGCTTCCGCCTCTTCGCCGCCTGCTTTGACAATATCAATTCTCCAGCCAGTCAGCTTCGCGGCTAAGCGAACATTCTGCCCACGCTTACCGATGGCCAAACTAAGCTGATGCTCCTCGACATGTGCCACAGCTCGCTTTTCTTCTGGAAAAACATCAACTGCCACAATGCGTGCTGGCGAGAGCGCATAGCCGATGTAGCGCGCGGGGTCATCATCCCACTGAATAATATCGATCTTTTCGCCCGATAGTTCCGCAATAATGGTTTGGATACGTGTGCCGCGCTGGCCAATGCAGGCGCCCACCGGATCAATACCCTCTTCGTTGGCCCACACCGCCACTTTCGAGCGCTCACTAGCTTCGCGGGCAATAGCCTTTATTTCAACACTCCCTGCAAAAATTTCCGGCACCTCCAACTCGAATAAGCGCCGCAGCATGCCCGGGTGGCTGCGGGAAAGCAAAATCTCCGGGTCGCGACTGCTTACATCAACTTTCACGACATACACTCTGATACGCTGATTCGATCGATACCGCTCGCCACGCACCTGCTCGCTCGGGGGGAGAATGCCTGTCGTACGGCCAATATCCACAAACACCATCTCTCCCTCGATGCGCTGGACGATGCCGGAAATAATTTCTCCCTCTTTCTCCTTATACTCTTCATACGTCGCCTCGCGCTCTGCCTCCCGAATCCGCTGGATAATGACTTGTTTAGCCGTCTGAGCAGCGACGCGCCCGTAGTTAGGGTCAGCCGGGGTGACATCTTCAACGTATTCGTTGCCGACTTCAGCTTCAGGGTCATTTTTCTGAGCCTCAGCCACGGTGAGTTGGGCCGTGGGATTTTCAACGGCCTCCTGGCCCTCGGGCAATTCAACCACGGTCACCACTTTATAAATCCGGGCCGTACCATCTACTTCACTGAACTCAGCCCGAATATCCTGGCCGCGCTCGCCGTAATCTTTGCGGTACGCAGCGGCTAAGGCTGCCTCAATTGTTTCCAGAACTTTTTCTTTGCTAATGCCTTTCTCCTGGACAATTTGCTCAATGGCAGAAGAAAATGTTGGCTCTTCAGATGACATAAATGATTCTCACTTTAACTCGAGCCTCCAGGCCCTGTCAAACCTCTGCCTCAAAGGCATGCTCGATGTGTTCAATCACGGGTGAGCCCTCCTCGCGCATAACGATCGATACCACATCAAACCGTATATCGCCCCAATAGTTCTCTTTCTGCTGGTAATACAAGGCGGTACGGATCAGTTTGCGTTGCTTATTGTGTGCCACCGTCTCAAAACCCTCCCCATAGGAGGTTGGCTGCCGCAAACGCACCTCCACAAAAACCAAGCACTCACCGTCGCGCATAATCAAATCAACCTCACCCGTTTTACACGACCAGTTATTCGCCACGAACTTCAGGCCTTGGTTCTCGAGGTAGGCGCGAGCCGCGGCTTCTCCGAAAGCGCCGCTCTTGCCTCGTGCGTTTTCCATAGCGGGGTTAAAACTAACTTGCGCAAGTCAATAATAATAACGGCTACCACCGCGACGAGCGCAACCAGCAGCAAATCATCCCGCGTCAGCGGCACAGTATCAAAAACTCGCTGTAAGGGCGGCCAGTAAATTGCTGCCACCTGCAAGCCCGCTGAAACAGCCAAGGAGACCGGCACCCAGGGATTACCCAGAATGCCGCGGCGGTAAATTGATTCATTGAGCGAACGAAAGCTCCACACCGACAGCAAAGATATCAATGACAAAAAGGTGAAACTCATCGTGCGAATCCTAACGATATCGTACTGCTGCTGAAGTAAATACCAATACAATCCCATCGCCGCTACCGTCACAATCAAGCCGACCGCCAGAATGTGGGAAGCCAGCCGCCAATCAATCAGGCGTGCTCCGGGATCCTCTGGCCGACGCTGCATCACCCCGCGCTCAGCGGGCTCAAGCGACAGCGCAATATCTGAGGTGCCATCGGTAACTAAGTTGACCCATAGAATCTGAGCGGGTAGGAGCGGCAGCGGCCATCCCGCGAGGAGGCTGACGAAAAAAATACCAACCTCCGCCCCATTCGTCGCCAGCAAAAAACCAATGACTTTGCGCACATTGTCCCGCAGCACCCGGCCCTCGCGGATAGCCGCCACAATCGTCGCAAAGCTATCATCGAGCAGGACTAAATCTGCCGCTTCTCTCGCAATATCTCTGCCGGTTCCCATGGCCACGCCAATGTCTGCTCCTTTGAGAGCAACGGCATCGTTAATACCATCGCCCGTCATGGCCACTACCTCGCCACGCTCTTGCAGTGCACGAACAATACGCTGCTTATCCAGGGGAGTAATCCGGGCAAAAACATGCGTTTGGGCAACCAAATTCCGCAGTTCGCTGCCGGCCACTTGCTCGAGGTCACTGCTCGTCACCACGTCACTCTCCGGCAACCCAATTTCGTGTGCCACCTGGCGCGCCGTCTCCGGGTGGTCGCCCGTCACCAGCTTAATCGCGACACCGGCCGCCAGCGTCTCGGCGACCACGCGGGGAACATCACGGCGGATCGCATCGCGCAGCGCCAGAACACCGAGGAAGAGCAGGCCTTGAATATCGGCATGATGAATCTCAGACAAATTCACGTGACGGCGTATCGCCACCCCCAGCAATCGATACCCGGCTTGCGCCAGCTCGGTCAGCCGCCGCTCAACCGCAAAGCGCGCTTCCGAAGTGAAATCAATCGCCTCTTGACTGTTACTCAGCATGCTTGAGCTGCGCTCAAGCAAAACTTCCGGGGCGCCGACAACAAACAGGTAGCGCGTTGCCTGAGTCGGGTGGTCATGCAACGTCGCCCGATACTTCCAGCGCGAGCTAAAACTAATTGCTGCTCGCTGTCGCCACGTGCTCCTGAGCTCCTGCTGATCTATGCCACTATGTTCAGCAAACGACAACGCGGCTCGCTCCGTTGCCGCACCAGCGTAGGTAACCTCGCCCCGCTCACTGACCACTGCATGCGCGTCGGAAGCGAGTGCCAACCCCTGCCAGGCCAGCCGCTCGAGCGGGCGCAAAGAAGCGAACCGCTCCGGCAATGATTCACGCTGTACCTGCGTCCCATTCAGAAAATCAAAAAGTTCACCACTCATTTGTCCATACGTGAGCGTGCCTGTTTTATCCGTACAAATCACCGTAGCCGAGCCCAATGTTTCCCCTGCCTCTAAACTGCGGACCGCCCCTTTCTTACGCAAAATGCGGGTCACTCCCACCGTCAACGCGATCGTTAAAATCATCGTTAAGTCTTCGGGAATGGCACTCACCACCAGTGTTGTTGCTGTTAAAGAAGTCTCGAGCAAGTGCTGACCGCGCAGCAGCCCCGCGACGAACAGTACGCCCACTGCCGCGACAATACCGAGGCCAATCTGCAAACCAGTTTGCTGCAGCTTACGCCGCAGCGGCGACGGGGGAGAAGCATTAGCCTTTAATACCTGAGCAATTTTACCAAATTCAGTGCGAGCACCGGTGGCCACCACCACTGCTCGCCCAATACCATTAACCACACCGGTACCGAGGTATACCATATTACGCCGGTTGCTCAGCGGTACCCGAGTGCGCTGTACCGCCATCGATTTGGCCACGTCATCCACCTCCCCGGTCAGGGCAGATTCGTTCATTGTCAGGCCGCTAACCTGAAACAGGCGGCCATCGGCTGGTACTCGTTCTCCCGCTCGAATTTCAATGATATCGCCAACCACCAGGTCATGTGCGGTAATGCTTCGCAAAACCCCCTCCCGCAGCACCGTCGCAAACGGCTGCACATGCTCATTGATTTCTTTTAGGGTCTGCTCCGTTCGCCACACTTGAATAAAACTGAGCGTCACATCAAGGAACAGCGCCGCAAAAATAATAAACGTATCAGCTTCGCGACCCAAGAGAAAAGAAACAAACGCCGCTCCAAGTAAAACCAATACCAGAATATCCCGAAAACGGTCTAAGAAAAGCAGCCAGGCGCTGCGCCCGCGCGAAGTCGGCAACACGTTCTCGCCAAAGCGCTCTCGCCGCTGCTGCACGGCGCGTAAGCTCAGGCCCGCCTCCGGCTGAACACGCATTTCCCGCAGCACCTCCGAAGCCTTTTGCTGGTAAGGTTCCCACATCATCTCTCACAGTGTAACATCCCGCGCCGAATCGAGCATGGCCAAACAGCCCAAGGTTGCTAAGTAGGCGGCATCTGCCTGCGTGAGCATATAGTGATCGAGGAGCAAGAGAGGAAGCAGCCACGCAAACCACACGCTCCCCTCCCGCCAGTAGTACACAATCATCACAACAATACCCAGCAGCAAAATAATTGCTGGGCCAAGGCCGACTTCCGCCGCCAGAAGCAATGGAACTGAATGCACGTAGTCGATCTGCCATGGGTGATGCGCAATCTCTGCTTCTGTTAGGTAGCGCTCCAGCGCTACGCGGTATGGTTCGTAGTGTGCTTCTCTGCTAGATCCCTGCATGATAATCGACCACGACCACTTCCACCCCTGTCGGCGTTCTGAGGCCGAGACGTCGGCCGGATCGCGGGACCGCGAAATAAGTAACGGAGAAAAAAGTACTACCACAGTAAGTAACAGCAACGCCAACTTGAGTGCACCGCTACGCCAGCGCTGCACCGCCAGCAATACCGGCACCGTTGCAGCCAGATACGCCGTGCGAGAGAACGATACCAGGAGACCCAACAGCATGAGAAAAAAAAGCATGAGAAAAAAAACATGATACAAAGAGCGGTCACGACGCTGCGCAAAAAAAATAAGCAACACGATGCCCAACACCATCATGCCGCCAAACGTATTCGCATGGCGATACGGCCCGTAAGCTCGAATCATTTTTTCATCACCCACCGAAAACTTTGCGACACCATTCACACTTGTCGAGAGGCGTGACTCGCCGAACAGATACAAGCCGATATCACGCTGCAAAATAAATTGGGCGATTCCCCACTGTGCGTGCAGAGAAAGCACAAGCATCATCACCAACAAAAAATATCTCGCAGGCACAACACGGAAAAAATATCGAGATGCAACGACCACAAAAAAAACTATTGACAAGACCAGCCATATTCCGTTCCATGATAGACGGGCATAAGCCAGCGGAAAGGCAAAAGCAGAGAGGCCGAAAGCAGATAGAATTTTGTGCTCACGAATCATCCTCTCACCTTAGCACGTGTAGTCGGGGTGACCCCACTTCGCTCCGCCATCAGCGGAGCTTCGCGGGGCAGGCAGGAATCAGAGACGAATTAACTTGCTGATCGATGTCGAGGTGCTACATTATTCTTACTTGGGCCCATAGCTCAGCTGGCAGAGCGCCACAATGGCATTGTGGAGGTCAGCGGTTCGATCCCGCTTGGGTCCACTCACCTGGGCTCGTAGTACAGTGGTAGTACACCGCATTCGCATTGCGGAGACGTGAGTTCGATTCTCACTGGGTCCACTATGGCATCGATAGACTACGATTATTTATGGTCGTTTTTAAAAGTCCGTTCGCCGCGCATCTGGTATACCTGGTCCATCATTAAACCGTATACTGAGAC
>DATDVI010000027.1:0-12646 GCA_035290125.1 Candidatus Anderseniibacteriota bacterium | reverse complement strand
GGAGCGTTTAGTGCAAGAGGCTATCACGGAAGCACTGCGGGGCAAGACGTCACTTGTCATTGCGCACCGGCTGTCGACGATTCAGCATGCCGACAAGATCGTGGTGCTGGAATAGGGCAGAGTTGTTGAGCACGGGACGCTGGAGGAACTATTGCAGGCGAAAGGCGCTTTCTATGAGCAATGGCAAGCGCAGAAGTTTTACTGAAAACTCTTTTCAGGCAGAAGTTTAAAGCAGTTTCAATATTTCTTTCCATACTCTTTCCGTGGCGCGGCCGTCGTTATGAGCGGCAATGGTTGTCTGCTTATGTAGGATCTGCTGGAGCTTTGAGGATTCCTGTCCTTTTTGAATCTCTCTCAGAGCCTCGATTAGCTCCGCCGGTGTTTGTACGTACCAGGCCGCGCCATACGCAACTTCGAGTGGGATGCTGTGGCCCGTGTCGCGCTTTAAATCTTCGGTCAGTTTTGGTGTCCCGACATAGATAACCCCGGGCATCTGATACAAGATGCCGATGTGATTGGTCGTGCTATATCCAGACAGGACAAAATCAGCTGCCGGGAGTAGGTCGTCGCTACTTACGATGCGTGTTGAGGGAATGTCAATGGCCTTAAGAGCGCTGGGGTTCTGTAAGAACCGCTGCACCGCCTGCTGATTCTTGGTAGTTGCACGAGAATGCATGCGGACGATAACCCTTGCGGCATCTTTCAATAATGCAGACGTCTTGATGGCCTGATCTAGTAACCCAAGAATCTCGGCGGTGCCTCCTGGTTGGCCGACAACCAGGAAAATCTTTTCATTTTCGGAAATTCCGTGATCAGTCCGAAGCCTTTGTCGATCCTGAATCCAGGTATCTTTTTTCTCTTTGATCAGATCAAAATGCGGTCCGCCAGTTACGACAATGTGCTGGCCAGAAAAGCCTTGTTTGATCAGGTGGTCTCTGGCTATTTCGTCCGTCACGCATAGGGTGTCAAGATTTTTTTCTCGCCCTAATGCTTTAAGCAGTGGGATTGCGCTGCCGTAGTAATCCTGAATGGATAGAAGAGGGGCTGGGGAGGCAATGGCAGCCCGGTAGGTTGCCATGGTTCCCTCGGCAGATTGAGAGGCGCCAAGAATCGTTACGAGCCTACTGGATGCGAAAAAACTTCTAAGTATATTTATGTCTGTTTCTGTGGGTACTCTGTCATCAATTTTCAGCGAGCCGCTTCGAAACTGCTGAGCTGTGGTGCCAACTAAGAACACCCGGACACCGCAGCCCTCAGAGAGTGCCTGCTTTAGAACAGGTGCCAGTGCATTCCAGCCGCCCCGATCAGCGGCAAGCGCATACATATCGCCTAGATTGTCCATTATTCTTACGATACCCTATCTGGTATAAAAAAATCCGGCAGCGCGAAGCAGCCGGGGTTCGGGTTACAGCAACGACATACGTACCCTTTTATGGTTACTTTGCTAGTTCACGCTTGGCCAACGCCCGCAACTGATGCATGTTGTGGCCGTCGGCAATGATTGTTTGTAAATGACCAGCAGCTTCTGCAAGGTTACCAGTTGAACTCAACACGCAGGCGAGTACCCAATGGGCAGTCATGAGAGCCTGGTCATCTTTCTTGGGAGACTCCACAACTTTTTCTGCCAGATTGCGAGCTCCGGTAGATTGATCATTGAGCATCAAAATCCCTGCCTCTACCGCTGTAATGGTTGGCACGACATCATCAACGCTCTCCGGGGTCTTCTCTACCAACTCCGTCATGAGCCCCAACCAGAACCCTTGTCGTTCCTGTAATAAGGGTGTTCTAGTCCAAATGTGAGCTAGGAGCACGTGAATTGGTGCGTTGACGTGTGCCCAGTATTGCTGCACGGGTTCTGAACTATCCCGACAGAGAGCAACGAGACTTTCGGCGGAGGCCACCAGCGGCGCGAGGTTGCAGGGTGTACTTTCCATCAACGACAGAGAAATGTGCTCTGTCTGTTCGCACAACTGAGCAATGGCAGCGCCAACCTTGTCGCCGGCAATAGAAGCCAGTTTGGCGGACCGAACCTGGTGCGTGATGGAGAGTTGATAATCTCCTCTCACCCGTGCCCAGATACCAATGTGATAGTCCAGAAGACTTTCAAGACGAGTCCGACGCGGGCTTAATTCAAGCAAGTCAATCAGACCTTGGGCTTCTTCGATTAAACGAGTGACGTACGCAGCGTCAGGATTTGGCAATCGCCGAGCCGCATTAAGAGTCATCAGCACAACGAGTGCTCGTGTGCTTGAGCGATCGCTAAGCAGTGGCGGCACTTTAAGTGCGCGTTCACAAACCGACAGCACCCAATCCCAGTGGTTGACGCTCACGCCAATCGGCCTCTCCAATTTACTCCGCAACTCGTGATCTGAAACCCATGCGTCGCGGTCAGTGGGTGTCGGTTCCGTGGTATCGGTTGTCACCAGAGCTACAACAGCCTTTGCGGCCTGCTGGAGCTCCGCGTGAGTGCCCGTGGTCAATGAAATGTTGAGCATGATCTACTCGCTTTCCTGTTAATTGTCCAGAGAACGTACCCTTGGTCCGAACGTCGGGCCAAGCACTATACTTACTCAATTTATAGGAAAAATCAACATAATGTTTCTGGTACTATGCAGTAAGATATGAAGTTAATTCTGGTAAAACACACGACCACGGATTGGAATCAACGCGGTATTTTGCAAGGGCAGACAGACACTGAGCTGTCGACGCTAGGGGTTACAGAGGCGGAAGTACTGGCCACAAAACTTGCAGATGCGGGTATACAACGAATATATAGTTCAGATTTACAGCGAGCATATCGGACAGCAGAAATTATTAATCAGCAGATAGGTGTACCTTTGGAGAGTGATGCACGTTTGCGTGAGTGCTCGTTTGGAACATTAGAGGGGTTAACACGCCAGCAATTGCAGCAGCAATTTGGTGATGAAATTCTGGTGCCGCTGGATGATCAGTGGCGGGCGTATGATTTTACTGCGTATGGCGGAGAGAGTCAGGCTCAGGTTTTGGCGCGTCACTTGGAGGTGCTTCAAGAGCTCAAGGATAAAATTGCGTATGAGGTTATTCTGCTCGTGGGGCATGGGCGCGGCTTGAGTACGCTGCTGCGCCACTTGGGCGAGTCGGCTGAAGTTACAGCCGGGAAATTTTATCTGGTAGAGTATTAATTATGAATGCTGATCTGCCGAAGCCGGAAACGGAAGCAATGATCTATGAAGATGAGTTGGTGTATGCCTGTTTGGCGAGCTATCCAGTGACTCGCGGGCACGTGGTAGTGGTTTGGCGGCAGGATGTGCCAGACTTACATGTACTGTCTGATGAGCAATATGACCACCTGATGGGCATTGTTGATCGGGTGCGGGACGCGATGCTCGCAGCGTTAAAATTGGAGAAAGTGTATTTAATCTATATGGATGAGGCTCAACACGTGCATTGGCATCTGGTGCCGCGCTACAACGAACAGGGTTTCGATGTTTTTGAGCATGCGCCGACAGTTCTGGCGGATTTTTCGTTGGCCAGTAAGATACAAAAGTCTCTCAAGATTGTTTAGATGACTACTATTAGTGGTAAAAAAATCATGGTCACTGGAGGAGCCGGGTTTTTGGGGGCCTATGTTGTTCGGGAGCTCGAGGGTCGTGGGGCGCAGGTTTTTGTGCCGACGATCGATCGGTATGACTTAACGCAGACCCATTCGATTCAACAAGCTTTCGATGATAGCCAGCCGGAGATTGTTATTCATCTGGCCGCGGCCGTTGGCGGCATTGGCGCTAATCAGGCTAATCCGGGCTGGTTCTTCTACGAAAATATCATGATGGGCGTGCAGCTGATGGAAGAAGCCCGAAAGCGGGAGGTGGAGAAGTTCGTCGCGCTCGGTACTATTTGCTGCTATCCGAAGTTCGCGTCGATTCCGTTTAAAGAGGAAAACCTGTGGGATGGCTACCCGGAGGAGACAAACGCACCGTATGGCTTGGCGAAGAAGATGTTGTTGGTCCAGAGCCAGGCGTATCGGGCGCAGTGGGGCTTTAACAGTATCTTTCTGATGCCGGTAAATTTATACGGCCCGGGAGATAATTTTGATCCGGCGTCTTCCCACGTGATTCCGGCGTTAATTCGCAAGTTTCTCGAAGCGAAAACTACTCGTAGCGATGAAGTAACGCTGTGGGGCACCGGCACACCAACGCGGGAGTTCTTATACGTCGCCGATTGCGCGCGCGCAATTGTTCTGGCGACTGAGCAGTACGATGAATCAGAGCCGGTAAACATTGGCGCAGGGTTTGAGATTTCTATTAAGGATTTAGCCAGCTTAATTGCGGAATTGACTGGTTTCAGCGGCGAAATCCTGTGGGATACCAGTAGGCCCGATGGCCAGCCGCGGCGCATGCTGGATACGTCGCGAGCTCGTGAGAAATTTGGCTTTGCGGCCACGACCGATTTTCGCGAGGGCTTAGCCCAGACCATCGAGTGGTATCGGCAGGAACTTCTCGTTAGTGAGGTGGCGAATGTTTATGCGGCAGGTGAGCTTCAATGAAGAGCAGATTGGGTTTCTGGCACAGATATGTGCTGAATTGGGCGTTGTTTCCGTAGCATCTATTGCGCTACCGTTTCTCATTGACAAATACCATCCTTCATTGGCATTATTAGGTATATCTGCAGCGATTTTCTTCTGGATACTCGGTTTCTTTGCCTTAAGTTTTAAGCGATGACTATAAGTCCTGACAATCTTCCTCTACTTCTCTTCTACTTTACCTTGGCTATTATTGGTCTCGGGATCAGTATTGTGCTCTACGCAGCTTCGCCGCGCCATCAAGGGAAGCAGCAAAAGCGCCACAACTAAAAATTGGTATAACCTGGTGGCTTAACAAGTTTCCGCTTTTTGTTTGCGATTAGTACTCGCAATCTGCGGTTGAGAAAAAATCAGTTTTAGGCTACGTTTTCTTACCACGCATTGAGTGTGGTGATCTTTGAAAGCAACTTATTAGCGGAGCATAGTGGTCTTATGAGTGAGACATGGCTATTTGCGGTGGGATTATCTCTCGTTGTTGCTGGCTTTCTTCAGGCGCTGATTAAAAGATTGAGTGATACGCTGCCGCGGGCGACCGCGATGGCGTGGCAATTCGGACTGGCAGCGATAATGGCGCTGGTGTTCGGCATGCTGAGCGGCGATTTGCGGGCTACGGCCACTGGCTTGCTCATTGCAGCGACGGGGGCGATCAACTTCTATGGTGCGTATTGCCAGTGGCGGGCGTATAGTTTCAGCCTGAGTCGGACGTCAATGCTGCAACCTCTTGCACCGCTCTGGGCGGCCCTCTTGGCAACGGTCTTTTTGCACGAGGCAGCGCTGTATGAGCAAGCATACTTACTGGCTGGCATTGCTCTGTTGCATGGCGCGGCCTTTCTGATGGCTTGGCCGCAGTCTGGCAGTACCGCTCAGGCTTTAGGTACTCCTTGGCTGCTCTTTACTCTCGCTATGATTGCCATTCAAGGTACTGCTACTTTGCTGCTGGCAGTTTTTGCGCAGGCGGTGCCTCATGGCATCTTCCTGCCCTATTGGTATACTGGCGCATTTCTGAGTGCGGCTGCCTTTGCGGTGTATACTCGAAGCCCGATTCTTCTGGCCAAGCGGCAGATCAGCCTTATTGCGCTGGCGAGTCTGATGATGGCAGGATCTATGGCCGCCGCGTTCTGGGCGTTTCAGCTGGCGCTAGCTGGTTTGGTACTGCCGCTGCAGAGCTTTGGCTCGGCCCTGCTGCCCGTACTGCTCGGGTGGTTCGTCTTTGGCGAGGCGCGAAGCTTAAGCCGCACGCAGTGGTTTGGCTTTGTGGTTGGCGGCGCGGGCTTTGCGGCGATTCTGGCCGCGACGTTGTAACAGGCGAGCGTTCTTATTTACGGACGCTCATTTTTTTATCAAGACGTCGATGACGGAGGGATCGGCCAGCGTACTGGTGTCGCCGACCTGCTCGGGGTGGTTCGTGGCCGTGGCGCGTAGAATGCGGCGCATGATTTTGCCGGAGCGGGTTTTTGGCAACGCATCGGTGAAATGAAACTCTTTAATTTTGGCGATCGGGCCAATTGTTTCCCGCACGTGTTGGTAAAGTTCTTGCTCAAGTGTAGCTGTAGGCGTGTGCGATTGTTTGAGGGTGACGTAGGCTGCCAAGGCTTGGCCCGTGAGGTCATCGGGGATGCCAATGACGGCAGCTTCGGCCACGGCTGGGTGCGAGGTGAGCGCACTCTCGATTTCGGCTGAAGTAAAGCGGTGGGCGGAGACGTTGATCGTGTCGTCGATGCGGCCGAGCAACCAGAAGTCGCCATCGGCGTCGACGCGCGCGCCGTCACCCGTGAAATACACGCCGGGAAAACGAGAGAAATACGTTTTTTTGATGAGTTCGTGGCGTGGATCGCCATACACGCCGCGCAGCATGCCGGGCCAGGGCTGCGTGATAACCAGCGCGCCGGCTTCGTTTACGTCGGCTACGGTGCCATCGGGTTGGCGCACTTCGGGAGTGACGCCAAAAAAGGGCTTGGTAGCGGAGCCGGGTTTAAGCGGCGTCTGGCCAGCGAGAGGAGTAATCATCATGCCGCCGGTTTCTGTTTGCCACCAGGTGTCGATAACGGGGCAGCGGCCGCCGCCAATGGCCTGCTCGTACCAGCGCCAGGCGGATTCGCCAATTGGCTCGCCCACGGTGCCCAGCACACGCAGCGAAGAAAGATCGTGCTTCTCTGGCCACGCATCGCCCAAGCGCTGTAGCGCTCGGATAGCAGTGGGGGCGGTGTAAAAAACGGTTCCTTTTTCCTGTTCGATAATCTGCCAGAAGCGATCCGGCTCGGGATACGTCGGCACCCCTTCGAACATAATGGTGGTCAGGCCAAGTGAGAGGGGGCCGTAGATGCCGTAACTGTGGCCGGTGATCCAGCCGACGTCGGCGGTGCAGTAATAGATATCGTCGGGCTGAATGTCGAACGCGTATTTCAGTGTTGTGTGGACATAGAGTAAATAGCCGGCGGTGGTGTGCAAGACACCTTTTGGCTTGCCGGTCGAACCGCTGGTGTAGAGCATGAATAGGGGATCCTCAGACTCCTGGACGCTTGGCGGGTAGGTATCGGCAATATCGGGATCTTGCAGAGCTTTGTCCCACCATATATCGCGTCCGGCGCGCATCGGCACGGGGGCGGCACTGCGCGACACGACGATGACGTGCTGCACGGTAGGGCAGCCTTTGAGCGCGGCATCGACGTTGCTTTTAAGCGCAATTTCTTTGCCGGCGTGGCGGGCGATGTCGGCGGTAATAATCACTTTGGCGCGGCCGTCGTTGACGCGCTGAGCCAGGCTCTGTTCGCTGAACGCGGAGAAGACAACAGAATGAATGGCGCCAATTCGAGCGCAGGCGAGCATGGCGATGGCGGCCTCGGGAATCATGGGTAGGAAAATAGTGACGACATCGCCTTTCTGAATACCCTGTTTCTTTAAGACGTTGGCCAAGCGGCAGACGGCCGTGAGTAATTCCTGGTAGGTGAGTGTTTTCCTTTCCGCGCCGTCGTCGCTGTGCCAGATGATGGCGGTTTTATCGCCGTGACCGGCGGCAACGTGCCGATCGAGGCAATTAGCCGATACGTTAAGTTGGCCGCCATCGAACCATTTGACGTAGGGCCCAACTTGCTGGCCGATCCGGGTGGGATCGTACCACAGCACCTGATCCCATTTTTTCTGCCAGAGCAGGTTCTCTGCCTGCATCGCCCAAAATTTCTCACTTGCGAGCATGCCTCTACTGTAGGTGCTTTATTTGGGTAAGCAAGGGCCTTGCTTCTCGGCCGGAAAGTGCTATAAAGGATTACTCTGTTGTGGGCGGTTCTTTACTCATTTTCTTTCGCGGAGGAAACCTGCGATGTTAGATTTCATTCGAACCAAGAATCGTTACGAGGCTCGGACGGCCGTGGTGTTTGGTGCTGCCGGAGCGCTCGGTAGTTGTGTTTGCCGGCAACTTTATGTCGGCCGTGCGCGAGTTATTGCCTTTGATCGGGATGCTGATGGCCTAGCGAGAGTTCAGGAGAAACTTTTACGCGATGCTGAGGTCATATCGCACCCCGGTACGTTCGAGTTTTTCCAGCTCGATATGGGGACAGATGAGTCAGTCGAGGCACTGCGTGCCGAGGTTTCTCAGCGGACTGACGAGGTAGACATGCTTTTGTGTGTCGCCGGCGGTGTTGTCGGTGAAGACAATGTACCGTTTCCGAGTGTTAGTACTTTCCGGCAGTCATGGGAGGAGAATTTCCTGACGGTGCCAAAGGTGATGTTCGCTTTGCTCGATTTGCTCGTTGCCGGCAAGGGAGCAATTTCGGTCACCAGTTCGGCTAACGCGGTATGCGGCCTGGGCCAGATGGCATACTCGTCCGCCAAAGTTAGCTTGCACGCATTTGTACGGTGTTTCGCCGTACAGTATGGGCACTTGGGCTTGCGAGCGAATTTGGTAGTGTTAGGTACCGCAGTCGACCCAAACTTTCCTAACGCCCGCTGGGCCAAAGCCATGGCCAATGACTCGGACCTGCTGTCAAAGATCGGCGCGTGGTCTCCACGCGATAAATCGCTCGATTCTCATGTGCCGCATCCGGAAGAAGCAGCCGCAGTGCTTTGTTTTCTGGCTTCGCCGGAAGCGAGTATGATCAATGGCTCAGAGATCGTGGCGGACACCGGCTGGGGAATATCAGTGGGGACGGCGTTTGAGATGAAGAAAGGTGGCGCATGGTTTAATCGCGTGGCGCGGTCTTCTTGAACCCATTGCGACGATACGAGTAATTGCGAGTAGCCCTGGAGAAATTCGGGGTTTTTTCTTGCTGCGCTTCTCGGCACTCATTAGGATAGAAGCATGCAGATTGGTGCAGTGATTCAGGCGCGGATGAGTTCGCAACGCCTGCCAGGGAAAGTTCTTATGCCTCTGGCGGGTAAGCCGCTCGTGCAATACTTACTTGAAAGCCTAGAACACAGCGCGCAGCTCGGTGGTGTGGTCGTGGCGACGTCTGATCAGCCGAGCGACGCTGCGCTAGCTCACTTTTGCCGGGAGCAGGAGGTGGCTTGTTATCGAGGTTCGCTTGATGACGTTACCGCTCGTCTGCTTGGCGCTGCTGAGTGGCACAGTTTTGAAGCGATCGTGCGGGTATGCGCCGATAGCCCGCTCTTGGATTGGCGCTTGGTCGACCAGGCCGTCGAATTATTTTTGGCCGGCAATGTTGAAGTCGTCACGAATGTATTTCCGCGCAGTTTCCCGAAAGGGCAGTCAGCTGAGGTTATGAGTGTTGCTGCACTGCGGCGCGCACACGCACTCATGCGGGATGCGGAGGATTACGAACACGTAACGAGATATTTCTACACCCATCCGGAACAGTGGCGGATTCAGAATTTTTCCTCGGGGCAGGCGTGGGGAGACGTCAACATGTGCGTGGATACGCGGGAAGATTTCTCTCGAGCGGAACGGCTCGTTGCGCGCCTGGCTGGGCCGACGTGGCAGTATTCCGTTGAGGAGTTAGTTGCTTTGGTGGAAGCAGAGCAAGCACTGGTGCGATGAAGAAAGTACGCGTAGGTGTTATCGGTTTGGGCGTTGGCGCACGGCATGCTGCAGCGTATGCGACGCATCCGGCGGCCGAGGTGGCAGCGCTGTGTGATCGCAACGAGGCTCGGCTGGCTGAGGTGGGCTCGCAGTACCCAACCGCTCGGCGAGCAGCTGATGCCGAGTCTGTACTACGGGACCCAAGCATCGAGGCTGTGTCAATTGCTTCATACGATGCGGACCACTACCCCCAGATTATGGCTGCGTTGGAAGCCGGCAAGCATGTGCTGGTCGAAAAGCCGGTGTGTTTGTCGCGGGCGGAGGCAACACATATTCAGCGCCTGCTCACTGGGCGACCCGAGCTCGTCTTCTCCTCACACTTTCCGCTGCGCCAAACGCCGCTGTACCGCGAGCTTACTTCTGATGTGCAGCGCGGCCGGTACGGACAGCTGTACCTGATTGAAGCCGCATACAACTATGGGCGACTCCCGAAGCTGCTGCACAGTTGGCGCAGTGAAGCGGCCTATTACTCAGTTGTACTCAGCGGCGGAGTGCATATGGTTGATCTGCTGCTGCAATTAACAGGCGAGCAGGTGACTCATGTGCAGGCGATGAGTTGCAAGATCGCGTCGGCTGGGACCGAATTTCGTTTTCCTGATTGCGTGGTGGCCACGCTGCGTTTTGCCAGCGGCCTTGTGGCGACGCTGACCTGTAACTTTGGCAACGTCTCACCCCATTTCACTCCTGTGCGGGTGTATGGTACTGCGGCGTCGTTTGAACAGGATATGCAGGGGGCCAGGCGTTATACCTCGCGCGATCCGGCTGATGCGCCCGAAGCTATTACGACGCCGTACCGGCAAGAAAAGCAGGCCGATAGCTCACCGCAGCTGCATAGTTTTGTCGACGCGATTGTCACTGGTCAGCCGCCGCAGGTTAGGGCCAACGAGATTTTTTCAGCGCTCGAGGTGTGCTTTGCTATTGAGGAAGCGCTCCGCGAGCCGGTTCGTGTATAGTGGATGGGTATGTCTTCCTCTCAAGCCGTACGGGTGCGCCAGATACCCTTTGCTCGGCCGATGATCGACGCGGCTGAGATGAGCGCGGTTACGGCAGTGCTGCGCAGCGATACGTTGGTGCACGGCCCGCACACAGAAGCTTTTGAGCAGGCTTTTGCCGCGTTTACGGGGGCGCCTGCAGCCGTGGCGGTGAGTTCTTGTACGGCGGCAATGTACCTGGCTTATCTGTATCTGGGCATTGGGCTGGGAGATGAAGTTGTTGTTCCGGCCCAGACGCATGTGGCCACAGCCCACGCGGTCGAGCTGACAGGTGCGCGGCCAGTGTTTGTGGACGCAGAGCGCGAGACGGGCAATATTGATTTAGATCAGCTGGAAGATGCGCTGACGGCAAAGACTCGCGCGATCGCGATTGTCCATTTTTTGGGTCTGCCGGTAGACATGCAGTGGCTGATGCAGATAGCTACGGCGCACGATGTATTTGTTGTCGAGGACTGTGCTCTTGCTCTGGGCAGCTACTTTAACGGCGTTCATGCGGGACTCTGGGGTGATGTCGGCTGCTTTTCATTCTATCCGGCCAAGCACATTACGACGATTGAGGGAGGGATGATGATTACGCGGCAGGCCGATTTGGCTGCGCGAGCGCGGCGCCAGCGAGCGTTTGGTGTCGACAAGACTCCCGCCGAACGGGACCGGCCGGGAGAATACGATGTACCTATCCTGGGCGGTAATTTTCGGATGAATGAAGTCCAGGCAGCGATTGGTGTCGAACAGATGAAAAAGCTGCCAGAATTTTTGGCGGCGCGGCGCCGAAACGCCGGCATTTTGCGCGAGGGCCTGGCCGATGTAGCGGCTGTAAGCTCGTTTAGGGTTGGGGACAGCGCATTTGTGAGTAGCGAGTATTGTTATGCGGCGTTGCTCGATCCGGCGCTGGTGGAGAAGAAGGGGACGATAGTCCAGTATCTGCAGGCGCAGGGAGTCGGCAGCAGCGTGTACTACCCCCGGCCTGTGCCGCACCTGACGTATTATCGGAAAAAATATGGCTATAATCTGCACAGTTTTCCTGTGGCGGCCGATATCAGCCGGCGCATGATCGCCTTGCCCGTTGGGCCGCACTTGGCGGAAGATGATATGGACTATATGGTGAACGTAGTGCGTAATGCAGTCAGTTAAAGGGAAAAAAATAGTGTTGATTGGCGGAGCTGGCTTTATCGGCCACCATTTGGCGCTGCACCTCGCTGCGGCGGGAGCGGAGGTGCACGTGATCGATAGCTTACAGGTTAACAACTGGTTGACGTTTTCCTCTTCACGACACCGCGGCAACCATCGGGAGTTGTATTTACGGATGCTCAGCGAACGGCTGGATTTACTGCGAGCGGCGGATGTGCCGCTGCACGTAGAGGATGCGCGGGATTACCATTTGCTATCACGGCAACTTGCCGACATTGGCCCTGATCGAATCGTCCACCTGGCGGCGGTGGCGCACGCGGGCGCCTCGAACAAGGATCCGTACAGTACGTTTGATCATAGCTTGCGTACACTGGAGAACGCGCTCGATTTTGCCCGCGATCGTGGCGTTGAGCAATTCGTGTATTTTTCCTCAAGCATGGTGTACGGCAATTTCCCGAAAGGCCTCGTGACAGAGGAAACGGTGTGTAACCCGCTGGGCATTTATGGGGCGCTCAAGTTTGCTGGCGAGAAGCTGGTTATTGCCTATAATCAAGTCTTTAACTTGCCCTACACGATTGTGCGGCCCTCGGCCTTGTATGGGCCGCGTTGCGTTAGTCGCCGGGTGGTGCAAATCTTTGTTGAGAACGCTCTGCGGGGAGAAGAAGCAGTCATTGAGGGCGATGGTTCCGATACGCTCGACTTTACCTACATTGATGATCTGGTTGCGGGGTTGACGTTGGTGCTGGGCAACGAGGCAGCGCACAACAATACGTTTAATCTGACGTTTGGTGAGGCGCGGTCTATTAGCGAGCTGGTGGAGATTTTGCGCCACCATTTTCCTGCTTTGAATGTTACGTATGGCCAGCGGGATCGATTAGTCCCCGAGCGCGGTACGCTGAGTGTGGCGCGAGCGCAGCGCGTGCTCGGGTATGCGCC
>DATDVI010000026.1:0-9926 GCA_035290125.1 Candidatus Anderseniibacteriota bacterium | reverse complement strand
GAAGTGCACGACGGAGCGACGGATGAGCGGGAATCCCACCCTCTCCGCCTTCGCCTCGCCGAAGTCCCGCCAAGCGGGACGAAGGCGGGCTTCGCCCACCTTTAATTCGGCGAGGCTTCGGCGAGATAAATCCGCCTCTATGAATTACGTTTATATCCTAAAATGTTCTGATAATCGCTATTACGTTGGTTGCACTAATAATTTGAAAGATAGAATCAATCGCCACGAAAAAGGACACATCCCAGCTACTGTCGACCGCTTGCCAGTAGAGCTCACCCATTACTCTGCTTTTCTAAACAGCCATCAAGCTTTCGCTTTTGAAAAGTATCTCAAATCTGGTTCCGGTCGATCATTCATGAAGCGGCATTTGGTATAGAATGAAAATATGTATTTGAGCTATCTCATGGGAGCGAAAGAAATTACCGATGAGGATCTCACCGATCTGGGCATTGAGATTGTCGGCAGAACCGAGTCAGGCAATAGAAAGCTCAAAATCCCGTCAGAAAGAATTGAAGGATACAAAGGTTTGATTAGAGCTAAAATGGATCCTGGATTTTGGAATGAATTCCTGGATGAAAAGGGTATCCATTTCATCTTCAAGTTCGGAAATGGTGATATTAAGGAATACATCCTTTCCCTAGAAAATGAGCAGGAGATTGATGACCTATGTGCAAAATTCAATAACGAGCCTCCGGAAAAGACGGCCAATGTTTACAAATACATTTCTGAAAATGATTTCTATCATCATTTTATGATGAAGCACTATAAGGAAATGGTTGAAAGATAATGTGATCGCAGCCCTGACCCGCATGCCTGGAACTACTCTTCAAAACCAGCCCTGGAAAAGCCCTCAACGTGCCCAAAGTTCTGGGTACTGAACCTAAGTGGCCAGTAGCCGAAAGCTATTTATAATGTACCCACTCTCGAGCAAAAATGTGAATAAAGAAACCGAGGAGGCAATCTATTTTTTCACCCCCGCCTTTCATCCCCTGGATAATTTTTCAGCCCACATGATTTCTTTATGGGGCAAAAAATTTCCCACCGCCGAACATGCGTATCAATGGAAAAAGTTCTCTGCGTCAAATCCGGCCATAGCCCAGCAAATACTTGCTGCCAGCAGCCCACATCGCGTCAAAGAGATTTCTGACCAGCATCAGGATGAAGTGTTGCCTCTGTGGCACAAGAAGAAAGTTGCTATTATGAAAGAGATTCTACAAGCGAAAGCCAATCAACATGAAGATGTACGGGAGGCGCTTAAGCGCACCGGCACTCGCACAATCATTGAAAACTCGCCGGTCGATAATTTTTGGGGAGCCGGGCCCAATGGCAAAGGAGAAAACTGGGTAGGAAAAATTTGGATGGAAATTCGCGAAAGTTTACTCTGAAGATAGCGATAGCTTCCACGATGCCCAATGAACATACATTTGAATCAGTGAAAGACGCCCTTAGGCATTATCATGAGAAGTTGAAAGCAGTAAGGGTTCTTGAGTATCAGTCACCAATAGCTAACGATTCTTTTCCTGGTGATTTTAATGTGAGTGGATATCACGCCGAGATCCAAGATCTCTCCAAAGCGGCAGACTCATTTTGGGGTATTGATAGGTGTTTAAGACTGCAAGAGAAAGTTGATGCTATGCACTCTTATGCATTCCACATGGGCATTTTTGCTAAAAGCGTGGACCTTCAAAATAACTTTATAGACCCTTTCCAAGACCATCGTTTTGAGGAGATCCAAGAACAAGTTTTACAGCAGTTTATGGAGGCGTTGCTATCTCTGGGCGTTATCAGCACAGATATTGAAGTAACATATCTCGATGGCGCAGCTTTTGGTGGTTCAGGAGCGCGAGGGCGAGATAGGGAATTACAACGGCAATATGTGTTTCCTCAAGACACAGTTACTAAGTCATTTTTTGAGAATCAACAAGCTAAAGTTTATCTCGTAAAGTCTCTAGCAAACATTGATATCCGTCCCACCGAAAGTGCTTTAGTTGGGCCTCGAGCCGAAATTGCATTAGGCGGAATAGAAATTGCCACAATTGTTTTTGACTGCTTTCAGGTGCGTGGCCAGAAGCTAATGCCCATCAACTATGTAGCAGGGTATGCGATCGGTATGGAGCGGTTAGTAGCGGCACTGAATAAAAAAGCTAATCTACTATTAGCAATAGAGCGCTATCAATCAATTATGAATCAAATTACTAGGCTGGCACCTGCCGTTTCCTCATCTCTCTTTATTCACGAATCCTTTCAGCTTGCATTTGGCATCGAGGCGCTGGCCGTAGTCGGTGATAGTTATAAGTCGTCAAAAAGCCGCAGCGAAATGATACGAAAATTGAAGAAGCTCTTGTATGAATCGGCAGCAGAACTAGGTATTAGTGCCGATTCAGTAGCTAACCTGTTTGCGAAAGTAATGTAGTGTTAACCCATGATCAAGAAGCTCGCGAGTCGAATAGTGTATGAGAATAAATGGATGAAAGTTCGGGAAGATACCACCGAACTAGCCGACGGCTCACGTGGAATATATAGTGTCGTTCAAAAACCCGACTTTGCGCTGATTATCCCTCGGGCAGACAACCATTTCTTTCTCGTGCATCAATATCGGTACCCCGTTCAGGATTCATTTTGGGAATTTCCGCAAGGCGCGTATGAAGAAAATCCTGAAATAGAACCGGTCGAGCTGGCCTTACAAGAACTGCAAGAGGAAACAGGTTTGATTGCTAGGAAAATGACCCACCTGGGCTACTTATACGAAGCCTATGGGTTTAGTAGCCAGGGATTTCATGTTTTTCTCGCGGAAGATTTCACGCAAGGAAAACAGCAACTAGAAAAAGGAGAGCAGGGTCTACAAGTACAAAAGTTCTCAGTGAAAGATTTTGAGAAGATGATTCAAAATGGTGAGATCAAAGACGCACCAACCGTGAGTGCATATGCGCTGCTAAAACTAGGCTGAAAGCCGTATTTTTTGAAAAACCCAGCGGACTATGTTACTTTCTCCGAGTGAAAAAGAGAGACGCACTCCTGCCTCATAAAGTCTTCGATCAAGAACAACTTTGGATCACCTTTCGCCAGGATAGTTTGAGCTGAAATATCGATCGTGCGCCACGACCAATCGCCGTTTCCATTTACGGCGCGGTAATCAATCATATCTTCCAATCTTGCTCCGCTCACAATACCAGCCATCCGCGCCCAGACGGCGGCCGCGGCGCACATTAGACAAGGCTCATGCGTTGTGTAGAGCACACAATTCTCCAGGTGCCGTGAGTTAAACTGCATTGCTGCTTCGCGTATTGCAACAATCTCTGCGTGTTGCGTTGGGTCAGAGTCAATTTTGATCCGGTTTGCGCCTCGGGCAATAATCTGATTATCCTGAACCACCACTGCGCCAATTGCATAATCACCAGATAGGTAAGCCTCTCTGGCCAACCCTATTGCTTCTTCCATGAATCGGCGCTGTGGCGCATACATGTTCCGATTATCTCGCCCTGCGAATTAAAAAGCTAGATGGGCCACTCTATTGTTAAGATCTCGAGGTATAGCGCTGCTCATCCAACCCTCTTGCTCACTTCTTGTCCTGTATCTTCACCGTACTTGGCTTGCGCAGCGCCCCGTGCTTTCTGGTACGATAATGAAATGATAGTGCGAACCGCCCTGGCGATCGGACATGCTCCCGCAGGAGACGCCACCGTCCCCGGGCCGCTGCAGTTTTTCTTTCACCACTACGCCCCACTCAGCACGGTGCCCGGCAGTCTCATGGTGTTGGCCCTACTTATTTCTGCCGGGCTTGTGGTATATTGCTACGCCACCAAGCGCACCCAGCTCGCCGCGGTGCAAAAATTTACCCTGGTCTACGCGGCGATGTTTCTCGTTATTGCCGCGCTGACCTACATACCCGGGCTCGCCGATGACCAGGGTAATTTTATTGGTCTCTTTAAACTCGACCTCATCGATGATCTGCTGCATTTCGGCTCTGCGCTGTGGGCGCTCATCGCTGCCTGGCATTCCCCGAAGCAAGCCGCTATCTATTGTCGTCTTTTTGGTACTATTTATGCGCTCGATGGCATTATCGGCCTCTTCACGCAGCGCGGCATCTTAGATTTTGGGCTGTGGTTGTTTGAGCGGCCGGATTTAAGCTTCGCCGCCAACCTGGGCGCCAACCTGCCGCACATTGTGATCGGTTCTGCAGCTCTCTATGCTGGTTTCCGGCTTTCTAAAAACGCGACTACAACGCGCCCTCCTCGTTAGTGTCGCCCTTATTGGTGCGCTCGCCGCGGCGCTGCTGACACTCGTTGCCTATGTACAACTGGCGTGCCAGGTGCCCCCAAGCCAGGTAGTGCAAACACCGCCCCGTGAGCGAGCTGGTAGCGCTGACTACCATCGCTCCGAAGAAAGTACCTACTTAACATTTCCGGAGTGGTACATGGTGTACAGTGCCGATGAATATGCTGCCTTTCTCCGGAATAACCCATCCAGTCAGTTTCCGTACTTCAAAGCCGTGGGGCAATTCTGGCACTCCTATAGCTGTGTGTATCACTTCACCAAGGATCGCTATCAATTTAATAGCGAAAACCACACGGTGCTCAGCGTCATTGGCACGAGCTTTATTATCGAAAATGGCGTCAAAGGCCTCTATGAACAATCAGTCGGCTATCTGACCGAATTATTCACGTTTGGCCATCGGGTCGAAGAAGAAGTATACGCGCAGGCCGTCGCCGCCGAATACGGCACGTTCTTGCACACCATTCCGTGGTATGAATTTCCCTTTGGCGAAAAGCTGCGCGGCCTGTGGACGCAGACGCCCTGGTGGGGGAAGAGCCCCGTGCGCAAGTGGGAGCGCAAACTTGCGCTCAGTGCTGAGTATGGTGGTAAAGGGCTCTATGCTGCTCTGATCAAGCGGGCCACGCGCAGCACCTTTGCTCCGGCGGAGTTAGAAATATACGCGACTATTGACTCCCGCTCCACGCCCCTCCTGGCACAAGAGCCGCGTCTGCGCGTCGTGCAGCGAACCGATACCGCAACTACCATCGTCTCGCCCCGCTACGAAGCGTTTACCCAAATCATGCTGCCGCTGTTGCGCCAAGGGCTACAATTCCAGGATATTGCCGGCAACGATGAGATCTTGGTAACGGTGCTGGCCCTAGCCGATTGGCACTATACCGGCGCCGATGCAGCGACAATCTTTGCACTACCGATACTCACGAACGAGCAGCAGCGAGTCGCGCTCCAGGCACGCGTCGCTGCACTGCACCAGATCATCCCTGCCCTGGAACAGGCCGGGGTAACAATTGAGCATCTGTATGATTACTAACTGCGCTTTGGTTCAGCTCCAAAAACCAAACAGGTAAAAGCCGATACCAACGATTGCGAGATCCGCCAGCGCATGCGTGATCCAGCTGGCGATAATCGAGCCGGAGCGCTGGTACATCCAATTAAACAACATGCCAGCCAATGCCAGAAAGAACGTACTCAAGATAAATTGCCACCAATTAAACCAGCCGCGGATAATAAGCGTATGGTGCAGGGCAAAGAAAAGCCCCGTCAGGATTAAAAAGACACGCTGTGCACGCGGAGAAGCGGCTCGGGCAGTAAGCCAGCGAAAAATAAAACCGCGCCAGAAGTATTCTTCGAGAAACGGATTTACGACGATAATTGCCAGGGCAACTGCCAAGTACACTTCGCGACGCACGCGGAAGCTTTGCAGCAAACTGGCCAGAATTGCTTCCAGAGCAAGCACCTGTTGCAGCCCGATAAACGCAACAATGATAATACCCGCTCCTGCCACGCCGCATAGCAAGCCAACCTGCAGTGACCAGCGCCAGGCCGGCGGGCTATCCGGCACAATCGGCTCAATGAACGATTGCCAAAAGGTTTTTCCGGTCAACCACGCCACGACTGTGATTGGCACCAGGAGATGAACAATGATTCGCGCTGCCAGCCCCACGGCATAGTGCTGAAAAGTAATAGCCACGAATTGGGCCAGCGTGGGCGCCAGCAGGAGTACAAAGAGGATGCTGCTATGAGGCAAACGCTCGACCGTACTTCTCATACCAAGTGTTCGTTAAAATGCCCGTGGGATCATAGCGCCGCTTGGCGGCAAAGAAGGCAGTAATTTCCGGATAGGCTTGCTGCAGCTGCTGGGCGGTGTAGTGCAGCTGGTAGGGCAAGAAGAAGCGGCCGCCATGAGCGGTCGTGAGATCAATCAGTGCCTGGGTAACTTTTTGCATGCGTGCATGCCCTGCCGCATCCGTCTGCTGGTTGATATAGAGAACAATGGCAAAGGCATCAGCGGGCGCATAATTCAGGGCGATGTCTTCCTTATGAACAACGCGTACCGAGGCATTCAGGAGGTTTGCGTTATGCCGCGTTAAAATGTCTCTCATCCCATCCACAAACGAAACAAAGTTGTGGCGGGGAATAAAGTATTCGTGCAGAATATCAGTTTCGCCCTTGAGGTTATTTTTGAGATATTTCACTGAATCGTGCATAGGTTCATTGCGTGCCACTAAGCACGCCTCGCCATCTTTCATTGCCTGGTTGCGGCTGACCGAGCACGATTCAATCTTTGGCTCAAGGTACTTCTCGGTCCACCATTTAAGCCGTGCCGCCGTCGGCCCCAGCTTCGAAAGATTGATAACCAATCGGCGTAATTTCACGCTGCCTGTCTCGGTCAGCGGCGGAATCTCGAGCTGAGATTCCGCAGTTTCATTGTACGTATATAAAATCATCTCCTTCAGGAACGATTGCGGTGCGGTTGAGAGATGACCATAAAAAAGTCCCAGCGTTGCATCGGTTCCTAATGTGTCGCTAAAGAACGCAGGGAATTCTGTGTAGTCGATAATCTGTCGGCCGCTTTCATATACAACATTCGACGTAACTTCAATCTCTGCCTCCAGAATGATCCCAAACAGGCCATAGCCACCCACGACCAGCCGAAAGAGCTCGGGATTTTGGGTGGGGCTAATGGTGTGCATTGATCCGTCGGGCAGCATAATTCGCATTGCTCGAATGGTTCTCGCGACTGATCCGGCCTGGTGATCCATGCCGTGCGCGTTCACCGAAATAGAGCCGCCGACGGTAAAAATATCAGTTGATTGCATTGCTTTGACCGCATAGCGCGGGTGCAGAAAATTCTGAATATCATGCCACGTAGCACCACTTTGCACAGTTAGGAGCTTGTTTTTCTCATCAAGCTTAATCTGATTAAATTTCGTCATATCGAGCACCAGTGCATTCTGAGCGAAAGCCTGGCCGCCCATACTATGCCGCACACCCGCCAGCGAAACGTTGAGCCCGTTCTCTTTGGCATAGAGCAATGCTTTCTTAATATCCTCTGCGTCTGTAACCTGGACGATTCCCCAAACATGCGTTGCGTCTAGGCAGCTCGCGTCGTTAATAGCCCCACCCTTTTGGGTCCAAGGCAACTGTCGGGACGCTTCCAGAACAGTCAGGTGTGCTGCCTGCGATGGATCAGTCGGTGTTGGCACAAGCGGTGGGCAAGTCTTTTCTCCACGCGGCTCCTGCGAGTAATAGAAAATTTTTTGGGCGGCCAGCGCCAAAGCCATTGTTCCGAGCAGTAAGAGAGTAGAGAGCGCTTTCATCCCTCCGGCCACAGCTGCCGGCGCTTGCGGTACAGGTAATAACCCAACGCTGCCAGGAAGAGCAGAAAAACGATTGAGCCGACCGATTCTGCGTGACCAAAATTGTTGTTAATATTCTCCAGCGCCCCCAGGCTGGTAAAACCGAAATACAAATAGAACATGTTGCGGAAAAAGATGCCCAGCGCGCTGCCGAGCAGATAGGTTTTGAGATCCATTTTCAGGATGCCGGCAATTAACGACACCGGCGCGGTGGGGATAATGGGCAGCACCCGCAGAATGAATATCGCCAGGCCGTCTTTCCAGCCGTGCCCCAGCTTGGCCCCGACGCTCTCGATTTGCTGATGGGAGACGCCGAGAAACCTGCCAAAGCGGCTGGTTAGAACGTTTTCGAATTTATCGGCCAGGAGGTAAATGACCCAGGCGCCAATCGTTTTGCCAGCCGTGCCGGTCAGCGCCAGCCACCACAGGTAATGAAAACTGCGCTGATCCACTGCCGCCAACGATCCACCCAAGGTCATGACCAACGGAGAGGGGATTGGGGCGAGCACTTCCTCAAACAGCGCTCCTAAAAACGTGAACCACGGCGGCGACAATATTTCGGCCGACCGCTGGAGTATGTGTATCGCCCAATCGATCATCGCCACCAGATTAACATGGTGTCAGCGATCCTGACAGTTCAATGTTGCCGGGGCGCTCTCGCGCCGGCATGGTGGTAGCACAGGCAGACACACACGCCAACACAAATGGTTTAAGACTTAAGGGGACTCATTTGTGAACCATTACACACACAATCCAGAGGAGGCATCGCGGCTCGATTGCTGGGTGACGTATGGCACTTCCGTGCTACTGACACTCTCGGCCGCCAGCGCCATGCTGCTCTGGCTCTAACTTAAAATCCGATCCGTCGGGCTAAAATATCAACCAGGGGTTCTTCCATTGCCTGGTCTTCAGGCAGCATCTCCAGGAGCACCTGGCGAATCTCCACGGGGTTTGCGCCGCCAATTTCCATGTGAATGTATGGTGCAAAGCGGCGCTGACCGCGGAAGATGACTGTCTTAACCTCGCCCGGCTCATAAATCACATTAAAAGACGTCAAGTCTTCCCAGTGGTACAGGGTCGTGTTAAGCGCAATACCGTCGAGCATAATCCGGTAGCGCATCTTCGCCGGTTTCTGCTGAGCGATGTAGTAGATCAAAGCGCCGACAAATCCGATCGTAAGCGCGCCAATAAAGTTGGCAAAGAAGAACAGCTGCACCCCAATAGCTACCGTCGTCAGTGCAGCCAGCGCCACAAACCACCGGGCCGATTTCGGCCGATGCGTGTGCTCCTCGGCTTCCCAGGCATAGAGCGTCGCTTCGCGCTCAACATCATCATCAATCTCCTCAAGATCATGCACTGTCCGCATTTCCTCAAGCTCCTGCGTAAAGCGCGTATCCTCGGCACGCTCACGCACCCGTGCTCGGGCCAGCGTTACCGCCGGCACCACGACGCGAGGCTTTTCTTTCGTGGTTTCCTTTTCTCGCACGTTTTCTTTTTCTCGCACTGGCGCCTGATCCATAGTTCGTAGTATATCATAGATACACAAGTCGCTATGCCACTGCGCCCACGCCACAACCTCTCATACTTTACCTCCAGTTTTGCTGTCGTTTTAGGTTTGGTCCTAATTTGGCGGGGGATCTGGTACATCCTGGATGCCATCGACAAAGCCTTTTTCGGCGGCAGCCACATTATTACGGCCATTGGCGGCGTTATTGGCGGGTTATTGGTACTGTACCTGCCCGACAGAAACCTCAGCGAACTGCGGAAATTGTAAGTCTGCCCCCCCCACGCCTGGATTTTTTGGGAATTTTGCGGCATTCTGAGGATTACTGCACTCGTAGCTCAGCTGGATAGAGCGTTGGCTTGCGGAGCCAAAGGTCGCAGGTTCGAGTCCTGCCGAGTGCACTTTTTGGAGAGGTCGCATAGTGGCCGAGTGCGCCGCCTTGGAAAGGCGGTATACCGCAAGGTATCGAGGGTTCGAATCCCTCCATCTCCGCAGATTGAAACTTCGAGATTTGAAAGAGCGGACGCGCGCCGTGCGCCCCCCGCCTCATTTTTCTGGGGGAATGGTGGGGCGGGGTGCGGAATGCGGTCTCGCCCGCGCGGAGGAGGGGTCTGGGGAGGAATCCGCGCGGGCTTCGGCTTGCTTTTTTGGCGAAATTTTCGGCGCAAGTCATATAGTGAATTATATAACACTATTGTTATGAATTGCAACATTGTGTAATATAAAGTTATGGCTTCTCCGAATCCGTCCCAAAGATTGGGCAAAAATTTACAGAAGTGGCGAGCAAAGAA